>JBDTCL010000094.1:0-13674 GCA_039923595.1 Antricoccus sp.
GCTTGGCGCATTAGGTCACCCAGTTCGTCTCGCCCTGCTCCGTGGGGTGCTTACCGGTCGTCAGAGCACCTGCGAACTTGCGGCCCTTGACGGCCATGGCACGACCGGGCAGCTGTACCACCACCTTCACCAACTGCAGGGCGCCCGATGGCTGCGAACATCGGGGAGGGGTCGCTACGAGGTCCCGGCCGCACAAGTGATTTCGCTGCTGGTAATCATCGCCTTCCTCGCCACGTCTGGCGCGGCGTGGGGAGTGATCTCGGCGATCGCGCTCGGCGGTGGCGCGGCCAGGGCGGTGTTTCGCTGTCAACCACACCCTTGAGGTGCCGCGATTAGCGCGTTGAGGTGACAGATTGACTGGACTCCTGACGGTCCTGATGGTGCTCGAGCGGCTGACTGGTCCAGGAATGTGCGGAGGGCATCAGTGCTGTGGCTAGACCAACGCCGATCACGAGGGAAGCTGCCATGGCCATGAGGCGCCATCGTCGGCCGCGCACGGCGGGGTCCACCTGTGGATCACGCAATTCGCGCCATGTGGTGGTGCTGGCGTGGAAGATATGGCCTAGTACGTGAATGGTGACCACGACGAGCCACACGATGAAGCTTGCCTGATGCAAAGTGAGCAGCGGTTCGCGATGAGCCTGACCGACAAATATCAGACCGATACCGGTGCCGAGAACAGCGACGCTGGACAGGATAACGAAAGGCCCCAATACCCGCAGAATCGGATGGGGTGGGCCTTTTTGGACATAGGCGGGTGCACCGGTGTAGTAGCGGACCATCCGGTAGATCGTGCTCACGGTTTTGAGTAATACTGGACCGACGAGTAGTATCCCGAGATATATATGCAGAGTGATCATCCCGCGCACGTTGAGGACGGTGATTCCTTCGACCGCTAGCAGCACGAGAAGCATCATGCCGTTGACGGCGGTGAGTCGACTATTACCCTCGACTTTTGTGGTGTGATCTTCTGGAACAGAGACACCAAAGAATTCACGTATCTGCGGCACCAGTTTGTCCGGCACCTGCAACGACTTGATCACGCGCATCTCCTTTGCTGCTGTAGCGCTATCTGGGCAAGCTCAACATCGAACTGTCAAACTCAACGGATGCTCGCGACCCGCGTTCGGCGCACGTACCAAGTTCGTCGATGCTGAGCATGGCGCGAATTTCCATTACCCGCGACTTCGCACTATCTGAGGTGTCGGGCGATCTGATCGTGCAACTATAAGTAGGCCACTCGAACCTATGTAAACGGTAAGACCGAGACCTCGCTCGCGGCAACACACTTCGACCTGCCAGATCGAGGCATCATCGCAGCCATCAAGCGAGCCGACGTGGTTTTGCTCTAGGGCGACCTTTGGTGGATATATCGGGCCTTCGTGGTGAGCGCCACGTCGGGCCACCGGGCTTTTTGGACCGGCTCTACTTGGAACTCGATCGGCGCGAGGCGGTGATGTTAATCCACCCCAACCCATGTTGGAGTTCACGCTCGACAGCGCCAGGATCGTCACTGACCTAGTTTTGCGAGGGACCCTGCCGTGCTACCTGCGGATCCGGATGGTGGTACCCCACGGCGGTGTCCGCCCTTCCTTTGCTGATCTAGCGAATCGAAATATTAGGTCAAGCATTTTGTGACCAGGATCCGGAACTTGGCTGACAACGCCGCCACTCTTTTGCAGCGCGGTGCTCCAATTAGTGGAGAGGATCCAGCCGCCATGCGTCGATCCGGCTGAGTGGTAGTGGCATTTCGTGGTGAACGGCTGGCTTGGCTCAGGGGTGGACGCGAAGTCTGCTGCAAAAGCGGATCCGACATGGAACGGGATACGCCGGATGGGTCAGTGCATTTCGCGTTGCAGTCGCGTGTGGGGACATCGCTGATCTATCGGCGACCGGGCAACCCTCGGTCAACGCATCGAACGCTCAAGTAAGCGTCCTTCTGTGTCAAGGGGCCGCGGGAACAGGCGTTAGGATCGGCGGTACCTGGCCCTGGACCTCTGCGGCTCAGAACTCCTTTTGGAATTCCAGCGACCGCCGCTCTGCAAGGTGCGACCGTTTCGGGTTGACGAGTCACCGGGGATTATGCAGACACCGAATAGCACTTCACGATCTCACTGGCCGCCCGCTTAAGGGCAAATCAGACCGGAGGGAGAATCCCACCGGGCATCAGGATTTGTGCCTGTTGGGTCACCACCTGAGCAGCTACCGTTTCAGATGTCTGCGGGTCGTGGTTGGTGTATATCGCGATCGCATACAGGCCGCTATCGACATAGCCGATTGACGGTGTGCCTTCGGAGTTGTCATCAGCAGTATCCCCACCCCAGCCTTGCTTGACCGCAGCCGCAGGGTCAGCCGCCTTCAGGCCGAAGTCTTGGTCAGTGCCGTCGTCAGCGGTAGCTGCCGTGTTCTGCATCGCGGGGATCAACCACGGATCCACCGCCGGGTCGGCCTTTGCCTTCACCAGGAATGTCGCCATGCCAAGCGGCGTGACCTGGGTGCTTCCCCACTCGCCCGATCCCAAGATCGGCGGCGTGCCAAGATCGTTGATCCCGTAATGCGCGGCGATCGTCGATTCAAGATCATCCCCGCCGACCGTGGCATACAACGCGTCCGCGTCTTCGTCGTCCGATTCGGTCACCATCTGGTACGCGGTGTCCTGGGTCGAACCGCTCATTTGACCGGTGTAGAGCAAGTCAGCGGCGATGAATAGCTTCATTGTCGATTCGGTGGGGAACATCGCTGTTGCGCTGCCCGCGGTGGTGGCGGCACCTGTTTGGGTGTTGATGATCGCGATACCACTTGCCCAGCCCTGTGATGTCGCATAAGTCACCGCCGCATTCGTGGCTGCCTGAAGTTGCCCGGTCACCGGCGCCGGAGTGGGAGCGTTCGCTGGGGGTCCGGGTGCCGGTACGGAAGAGGGTGCTGGTGCGGAAGAGGGTGCGACTTCCGAAGAGGGTGCGGCTGCCGAAGGCGGGCCTGCTGTAGAAGTGCCGGCTAATTCACCGGTCGACCGACGCGCAGCGGCGGCAGTTTCGTGCGCCGCGGCGCGCGGCAAAATTCCGACGACGAGATAACCCACGGCGATCACTAGCGCTGCGATCGCAACGAACCACCCTTTGCCGATAATGCGGTGATGACCGACGACCTTGGACATGGTCACCTACCTTCGAGACGGGCTTCACTCATGCGAGGCTCGGTATCGAATGTTGTCGATGACTCTATGCGTAGCCTAGGAATGACCGATGACCGAGTTATGTCTGGCGGATCGCGCAAGTATTGATCGCCAACTCCGTCATCTGCTACGGCAAGGGCGGCGAGATCGCCTCGAACCGTCAGGACAGGCAGATGCCCTTGCTGCGCCTATGCATCGAGCAAGCCGCACCCGCTTACTGAACACCCTCATGCTCCAAAATGTCCTCGCCGAAGACGATTGGGCCGCACTACTCACTGCCGAGGACGACGCGGCGTCGAACTCGGCGACGTAGCGGGCGGGTGGAGTTGTTGGCGCGTTCCAGGTGAACGAGCCGGGCAACAACTCGCACTCAGTCTCGAGTGCGGGGCCCTCGCTGAAGGCGTGTCAACGGAGGCTGTCTTCGCCGATACGTACGACAGCCAAAAGCGCAGCAGACCGGATCGCCGGTCAGGTCCGCGCCAAGCGGGAACGATCGACCCTCGATCGTGATGATGTTGCCACCATTGTGAGCGCGATATCGCTGGCACATCTCCAATGTTGCCGCTGATTCGCGGGCGACTGCGGAAGGCCTACGGATGATGTCAGCGAGCTTCGGCATCCCCGCCCTTCGCAGGCAATGTCACGGTGAGTGCAACGATTGAATTGAACAGCCTCCAAGAGAAGAAACGGGAAATGCCTTGAGCGATGTCGTGATTTATACCGACGGTGCCTGCAAGGGCAATCCTGGCCCCGGCGGTTGGGGTGCCTGGCTGAAGTCTGGTACGACCGAAAAGGACCTATTTGGCGGCGAACTCAACACCACCAATAATCGCATGGAGCTGACCGCGGTGATTGAAGGACTTGCGGCGCTCAAGCGCCCGTGTGAGGTGACGCTCTATCTCGACAGTCAGTATGTGCGCCAGGGAATCACCGAATGGATTCGCGGCTGGAAAGCCAAGGGCTGGATGACGGCTGCCAAGCAGCCGGTAAAGAACGCCGACCTCTGGAAGCGGCTGGACACGTTGGTGGAGGAGGCTGGCCACACCATCGAGTGGCGCTGGGTCAAGGGCCACTCCGGGGATCCAGGGAACGAGCGCGCCGACCTGCTCGCTAACCAAGGGGTTGAGCAAGTGCAGGCTCGGCTCTAGTCAGCGGTATCGCAATTCGGGTGGTCGACTCCGACCGCCACCGTGGGTTCAACCCGTACCGGCGATCTGGCATGGCACCCAAATGTGAAGCGCCCGTATTGGGCGGCACGATCAACCCAAACAGATCGTCCACAGGTTCATCCCGCCGGTGACTCGCCACTGCAAACGCGTTCGGTCAGCCCGCTAGAATTGTTCGTAACGCGACTGGCGCGGGTGGGCAACCACCAGGAAGCGCAGCTTTGGAGCATCGACCGCCTGGGTGCTTCATATTTTCTGAGGGAGCTGCGATGAGTGCAACTGTGATGGACGGCGCCGCCGTCGCCAAGAAGCTATTAGCGGCCGTCGCGGGTGAGGCCGCCGCATTTGAGGGACAACATGGGCGTAAAGCCTGCCTTGCGACGGTATTGGTCGGTGATGACCCGGCATCGCATACATATGTGCGGATGAAAGCAAACCGCTGTCGTACGGCCGGCCTTGACTCGAAGCGGGTTTCGTTGTCCGCCGAATCGACCACCGACGAGGTCGTGCAGCTGGTGCAGGAGCTTTCCCAAGACGGTGGGGTCGATGGCATCCTCGTCCAGCACCCGATGCCGCCGCAGGTCGACGAACGGCGCGTCTTCGACGCGATCGCCGCGAGCAAGGACGTTGATGGGGTCACGACGGCGTCGTTCGGTGCGATGTCATTCAACGAACCCGGCTTCGCCTCCTGCACTCCGGCTGGAATCATGCGGCTGCTCGATGCGTACGACGTGCCACTCGCGGGCCAGGAAGCAGTAGTCATTGGCCGAAGCGCGATCCTCGGCAAGCCGGTCGGCATGCTGCTGCTCGCTCGCGATGCGACCGTCACATTCTGCCACTCCAAAACCACTGATCTGGAGGAAGCTGTCAGGCGCGCTGACGTTGTCGTGGCGGCGGTGGGCAAACCGGAACTGATTCGCGGCGATTGGATCAAGCCCGGTGCGGTGGTCATCGACGCCGGATATAACGCGGGCAATGTCGGCGATGTCGAGTACGCCGCGGCCGCGGACCGCGCTCGATTGATCACACCGGTGCCCGGTGGTGTCGGACCGATGACGATTGCCGTACTACTCGCCCAAACAATGAAGGCCGCTGCGCAACTGGCCGCACGCTAAGCACTCACCACCAGCCGTGCGCACTTGGCTTAGGTCCAGCCGTTTGCAAAGACCCACGATGGCGGCAGCAATAAAGAGGACGAGCGGTATGCCAATCAATAACGAGAAGAGGAGCCGGCGCGGCACCGTTGCGGTGTGAGTCCGAGATCGCCGCGGGAAAATCGAATGAGGGGTGGGGCGTAGAAGACCTCTTGAACTTGGCCTGGGTGTGTCGTCACCATCAGGTCGGCCTGTCCCTACATCCACATCCACATCCACCGTGCGTGCATGTGCAACTGATGATTCCCAGCAATAACTGGAATCGTCCCGCCCGACCAGGATGGCGGGAGGCTGTATCCAACGATGATGACCGGCGCCGTGAGGCGAGCGGGCCGATCGTCGGATACCTAGGTTAATGCAACCAAGGACGACGAGGAAGATCCCACGAGAGTCACCTAAAGTGCTCGTAATGCTGGCCGTCGAGTGAGTGCTGCGGTGTGCCTGGCTGATGGGTCCGTCATTGTCGACGAGTGCACGTCGTGAGATTACGCAGCAGCGTGCCGCCGAGTATGCGACAGAATCGAAAAAGGCGATGGGTGTGCCTTGATCAGCTGGTGGCCACGTCGGGCTGGTCGCGGACGAAACGCGAATCAAGCGTTGCCGGTTGCAACGAAGCGGCAGGGCCCAGCGAAAACGACCAAGCCGAAACCGCGTGGTCGAATCTATGGGTAACACGCTGAAGCTACTGATCCAGGTGTGCCACGTTGCAGGCTAGCCCAGCGGGAAGTAACTGGGTGCGACGATGCCGATCTGGCTATTGAAGCTGGAGCAGCCTGCCAAGTTGGATACGAGTCGTCTAACCGAGAACACCCGCTCCGGCTGTTAGCAGTATCACCGGCGCAATTCGTTGATCGCGACTCGGCGAGGACCGGAGCCCACCAGCTCACGGGTATCGCATCCGTGGCGATGATTACTCACCATCAGGTGCAAAGGGACGGTAATCTGGCAGAGTGCACATGACCTGGAGCGAAGTGCGCGACTACGCGCTTCACGCCCCGGATGAATGCCGTCGCTAACCGACCTGTCGCCAGGCGGCGCTCCCGATCAGTTCTCAGACCGGTCACCCTGCTGCCCCAAAGGATCCAACGCGTGCCCGACAACTCAGTTCACCGCTTCAACAACACCGCCGTGCTCTCGATCGAGCGCGCCGAGGCCGACGTGGTCCTCACCTCGGCCGAGCTAGACCAGCGGCTCTCCGAGGTCTACACCCGGACTCGCTTGCGCGGCGGGCTGCTGGAGTCAATTGTCGGAATCCGGGAGCGTCGCAGATGGGGTGCTGATCAGAGTTTCATCCAGGGAGCGGTGACCGCCTCAGAGGCCGCGATCGCGGCGAGCGGTGTGGCGAAAGAGAAGATCGGCCTGTTCATTAATGCCTCGCTCAGCCGAGAATGGCTCGAACCGGCCACCGCAGTGGTCATCC
The DNA here is from genome assembly GCA_039923595.1 of Antricoccus sp. Classification (GTDB taxonomy): domain Bacteria; phylum Actinomycetota; class Actinomycetes; order Mycobacteriales; family Antricoccaceae; genus Antricoccus. The sequence continues at coordinate 6,913 of JBDTCL010000094.1, forward strand.
ATAACGGTCTCGGACTACCCCGATCGTGTCAGAATTTCGATCTCACCAACGCCTGCCTGGGCTTCGTCAGCGGCATGCAGATCGCCTCGGCCATGATCGACTCCGGACTCATTGACTACGCGCTGGTCGTAGCCAGTGAGGATTGCGGGCCGGTGCAGGAGTCAACGATCACCCGACTTGAGGCCGGCGACACCACCTCCTCGGACGTGATTTCGGAGTTCGCGGCCCTCACCCTGGGTTCGGGCGCGGCGGCGATGGTCCTCGGCCGGGCCGATCAGCACCCCGAAGGTCATCCGGTGGTGGCGGCGGTCAGCCGTGCCGCGACCGAGCATCATGGCCTGTGCGTGGGCGACAACAAGACAATGTTTACCGACCTCAAAGGGCTGCTTGAGGCCGGTCTCGAACTCGTCGACGACCTGTGGGCGGAGTCCGCCAAGGATTTTGGATGGGACACCGGCATGGACCGATACTTCGTACACCAGGTCTCCAAGGTGCATACCGAGGCGATCTGCGCCCAGTTGGGGATCGACCAAGCCCGCGTCCCCCTGACCTTTCCCGAGTTCGGGAATATCGGCCCCGCCTCCGTGCCCTTCACTTTGGCCGGGGGCCGCAATGACCTTAAGCGCGGCGACCGAGTGCTATTGATGGGCATTGGCTCCGGGCTGAACGCGTGTTGCCTAGAAATCGCCTGGTGACCGCGAACGCCGGTCCGGCCAACGCGCCGCGCATACCCGATCTCTCGGACCTGCCCGGGCTGGACCCGGCCTGGTCGCACACGGTGAACGTGACCGACCCTCAGGGTGTCCCCCGCAGCTGGCACTATCTCGATAACGGCGTGCAGCCGGTGAACGGCACCCTGCTGTGTATGCATGGGAACCCCACCTGGTCCTATCTATGGCGCGGCCTGCTGGCTGCCGCACCCGCTGGCTGGCGCGTAGTTGCTCCCGATCATCTCGGTATGGGTTTCTCCGAGCATCCGGGTACGGGCCGCTCTGCGGCACAACGGATTGCCGACCTCGCCACCCTGACCGACGCCCTGGGCATCGACGGACCGGTCGTGACGGTCGGCCACGACTGGGGCGGCATCCTCTCACTCGGCTGGGCCTTGGGCCACCGCGAGCAGTTACTCGGCGTGGTGCTCACCAACACCGCGGTCGCCCAGCCTCCCGGTGACCCCGGACCACCGTTAATCCGGTTCGCGCGCCTGCCCGGGGTTCGTCAGATCGGCTGTGTAGCCACCCCACTCTTCGTTCGCGGCACATCGGCGCTGTCCAAACCGAACCTGCAACCGGCTGTGCGCGATGCCCTTGCGTTGCCCTACCGGACCTCCCTGCGTCGCCGAGCCGTCGGCGAGTTCGTCGCCGACATTCCTTTCTCCGCAGGGCACCGGTCGTATGACGCGGTCGCAGACCTCGCTGAGGGGGTTCGCAGCCTCGACGTTCCGGTCCTGATGATGTGGGGGCCGAGGGACCCGGTCTTCGGTGAGCGCTACCTCGCAGACTTGCTTGAGCGGCTTCCGCAGGCACGCCTGCACCGATTCGAAGGCGCGTCGCATCTGGTCACCGAAGACGCCCCGGCGTACGCCGATGCCGTCGTTGCCTGGCTAAGCGAGTTTGATCCCGGCGCGGCCACTTCCCGCCTCTCGCCACCGACGCGACGGTCGGTCGGACCCGACAGCCCCACCCCGACTCTGTGGGCTGCATTGGAGCGGCGCAAGCTCGACCCGAGCCCAGCGGTGTCAGCCGATGGGATCACCGTGAGTTGGGCTGCACTGGCGCAGCGCGTCAGCGAGATCGCAGCCGGGATGACCGCCGCAGGAGTCCGCGCCGGTGACCGGATCGGGCTGCTGGTCGAGCCGTCGGTGGATCTCACCGCGGTGGTGTATGCCGCGTGGCGAGCCGGTGCGGTCGTCGTCGTCGCTGATAAGGGACTGGGCTTCGCGGGGATGCGCCGCGCACTTCGGGGCGCCCAACTTGATCACGTCGCTGGTGCCCTTCCTGGACTCACCGCGGCCAAGGCGATGGGGCTGCCCGGCAGCCGGATTTCGGTGGTGACCCTGGCGCAGCCCGCTCGCCGCCTGCTCGGGGTCGATCACAGTCTCGAGACGCTGGCCAGCCTCGGCCGTCGCAGCCCGGCACCGGCCGAGCCAGGGCCGGACGCCGATTGCGCGGTCATCTTCACTTCAGGGGCCACCGGCCCTGCCAAAGGCGTGGTCTATCGGCACGCTCAGGTGTGCGCCCAGGTCGACCTGGTGCGGGCGACGTACGGGCTAGGACCCGACGACACCTTTGTGGCCGCGTTCGCACCGTTCGCGCTTCTCGGCCCGGCCTTGGGGATCGGCTCGGTAGTGCCCGATATCGACGTCACCGCCCCGGACACCCTGACCGCGCCCTTACTAGCGGACGCCGCAGCCGCGGTATCGGCTACCGCAATTTTCGCCTCACCGGCGGCCCTGCGGCGGGTCGTCGCCACCCGTGATGAGCTCACCTCGGCGCAGCGAGATGCTCTTGGCCGGGTCCGCCTGCTGATGTCGGCCGGGGCTCCGGTGCCGATCACCTTGCTCGAAGCGTTGGGGGAGATCCTGCCCGCCGCTAGCCTGCATACGCCGTACGGTATGACCGAAGTGCTGCCGGTCACCGACGTGACGCTCGAGCAGATCCGGGCCGCCGGATCCGGCGAGGGTATCTGTGTGGGCCGCTCGCTGGCCGGCGTCGAGGTCGCGGTGGTGCCACTCGACGCACTGGCCACGCCGGAGATCGGGCCAATCCAGCAGCCGGGAGTGACCGGTGAGATCTGCGTACGGGCCGCGCACGTCAAGGACCGGTACGACGCACTATGGCTGACCCAACACGAATCCGCGCGGTACCCCGGCTGGCACTGCACAGGCGATGTCGGTCATCTCGACGATGACGGCAGGCTTTGGGTCGAGGGCCGGACCGCGCACCTGATCGACACCGCCGCCGGCGCCTTGACTCCGGTCGGGATCGAGCAGCGAGTGGAGGCTCTGAGGCAAGTGCGGTCCTCGGCTGCCGTCGGGATCGGTCCGGCCGGCACCCAGTTGCTGGTGGTCGTCGTCGTGCCCGAAAGCTCGGCCCGACGCACTTCTGGTCGTCTTCGCAGGCCCAGGTCCCTGGGGCTGCGACTGGCCGACCAAGCCCTCGCTGACGACGTACGCCAAGTGGCCGGGGCACCAGTCGCTGCGGTGCTGGTCGCAGACCGGCTGCCGCTCGACATTCGGCACGCCTCCAAGGTTGATCGGCGCGAGGTCTCCCGGCAGGCCGAGCGCGTGCTGGCCGGACACGCTCGATCGCGGAGCATCCGGCAATGAGCTGCCCAGGATGAAGATCCTGGTCACCGGCGCGTCCGGTCTCCTAGGTCGCAGCACCACCCGGCTGTTGCACGATCGTGGAGATGAGGTCACGGTGCTTCAGCGCCACACCGCGGGTCTGGACTGCCGTGAGGTGCTCGGTGACGTCGCGGATGCTGAGACGGTCGACCGGGCCGTCCGCGGCCAAGATGCCGTCCTGCACCTCGCAGCCAAAGTTGACGTGGTGGGCCCGGCTGCAGACTACGTCCGTGCCAATGTCGACGGCACCCGGACCATCATCGCCGCCAGCCGCCGATACGGAGTCGGCCGCCTAGTGCAGGTGTCCTCGCCCTCTGTTGCCCACGCAGGACATCCTCTTGTCGGCGCCGGTGCGGAGCCCGCGGACCCCGCCCGCGCCCGCGGCCATTACTCGCAAACCAAGGCCGAGTCCGAGCTGCTGGCCCTGGACGCGGACTCTGCCGACTTGGCCGTGCTCGCGATCCGGCCCCACCTGGTCTGGGGGCCAGGTGACACCCAGCTCGTCGCCCGCCTGGTTCAGCGCGCCCGGATGGGGCGGCTGGTGGTGGTTGGATCAGGGTCCGCGCTCATCGACACGACCTTCGTCGCCGATGCCGCTGCTGCACTGGTTGCCGCTGTGGATGCATGTGGCCCGCGCGCTCACGGCGAAGCGCTGGTGGTCAGCGGCGGCGATCCGCGTCCGGTCCGCGAGATCCTCGAGCGGGTCTGCCTCGCTGCGGACGCACCAATCCCGACCAGGCATGTGCCGGTCCCGCTGGCCTTGGCCTTAGGTTCAGTGCTCGATGCCGTGTGGTCAGCAACGAAGCGGCTCGACACTCCACCGCTGACCCGTTTTCTGGCCGAACAGATCAGCACCGCGCACTGGTTCGACCAGCGCCGCACCCGGGAACTGCTGGGCTGGTCCCCAGCGGTCGGCATCGACGTCGGCTTCGAGAGACTCACGGCGTGGTACGCCGCCGGCTGCCCTTCGACTTAGCGTCCTGCCCCAATGAGCAGTGGGATGACACAACTGTTGCAGCGGGAAAGTCCGGCGGCATGTCAATCCCGGTGGTGTCGTTGCGTCGCAACGATATCAACCGATAACCGCATTCGCGGTCCGTCGACCGAATCAACGCCCCGCCACCGACGTGGTACTTACCGACACGCTCGAGTGCGCTGAGCGTATGTATATGTACCGCAGATCGTCGTTCCGCCCAGACCGAACCGCACTAGCTTCCGGTCCCAGTGCGCGGGTCTGATGCGTGCCGTACGTAGGCTCTTGTCGATACCCTCAGAGCACTGGGATCTCGGTCTTGCCGATGAGCTATTCGACGTCGTCCTTCGGCGCATCATCACCGGCACTCAAGACGCGACGACGTGACGACGCTCCCGGGCAATACTTGTTATGGCATCAGTGGTGGCAATGTGCGCGGTGGCACCTGAACTTTACATGCTGAGCGACGCCGAACGGCATGTCCTGGCCGGGTGGCTCGACCGAGCAATCGCCGCACTTTAAGGCTTTGTTATGCCGGCGGCATTTCGCTGGGCGCGGGAACGAGGTGTCGCGGAAAGGTCAGTACCAGACCAGCTGACGCGATGCTGAGCCCGCCGACGATCCAAAACACCGGCAGCACATTGCTCTGGTCAACCCAGAGTCCGATGATGAGCACCAACAGTGCGCCGATGCCATTCGCCAGACCTAGCGCCACTCCCGAACCCATCGATCTGTTCTCGGGAAAGATGTCCTGACCGATCAGCACTGTTGTCGAGGCGGTCAGGAACAGTGGTATACCCAAGATGGCGGCCGTAATCCATACCAAAGCGCCGTGCGAATACACGACCGGGAACACCAGCACCCCAGCGGCGATCGCAGAGGTGATCAGAACCGGCCGACGACCAAGTTGGTCTGACAGATGGCCGCCCCAGAGGTTGCCGATTACGCCGACGATCAGCATGGTGGTGATGATCGATGCGCCGCTGACCAGTGACTCGCCGCGGGTGCGCGCGAGAATTGGAATGAACGTGACAAGAGCGTAGGTCGTTACGGCGCGCACCGAGCAATAGGTAACGAGGACCGCCATCGGCCGCGCGTGCTCTGCCCACCGGATCGGGCTGCCGTGCTTCTTAGCCGCGGCCGGCAGCTTTGGCGCGAGCCGGGCGAGAAGCGGCACGGTGAGTACGCCTGGGATCCCGACAATCCAGAGGTACGGTAACCCAAGATTGGAGACCACCAGGCTCGCCGCCGTCGGCCAGATCCCGCGACCCAGCTCGCCGCCCACGAGGAATGCGGAGGTGAGGAGGCCATGCTTGCCTTGCAACATGCTGCGAACACCGGCAAGCGCTTGTGGATGGAAGAACGCATTGCCGATACCAATGAGAAGTAGCAACACGACCAGTAGCGAGGTGGAGTGCGCGATGCCCAGCAACCCGCCGCCGACTGACGTCATCGTCAGGCCGCCGATGACGAGCGCTCGGCCTCCGAGGCGATCAGCGATCCAGCCGGTCACCGGTTGCAGCGCCTGACCGATTGTCAGTGCGGCAACGAGGACCCCGGCCAACCGCACCGGTTGATCCAACGAGACGAGTACGGCCGGAAGTACCCCCGGCAGGTAGTTCGAGGCGCCATCGTTGAGTAGATGCGCCCACGTTAACCCGGCAAGCCGTCTCGTATTGCCTGGAGCCAACCCAGACCGGCTATCGGCCAATTGCGGCGATCTGTGGGTAATGGGCAGTTGCCGCTCCCGGCCCACCGCGGATCGTTCCGGTTGCTGGCCGAGGTCGGCTCGGTTTGAAGCGCTCACTTCTGCCAGTGTCGTCCTCGCCGTGATTGCTGAATGTAAGGACCGTCCGTTGCGCGCATCGGACGGGAAGAGGGACCAGGGTTCTAGCACGAATCGGTGGTTACGAGCCCGGTCTATGGCGCTTGGGATCGGCACGGTCAGATCCCAAAATCCTGGGCCGTCTGTGCTGGTCGACTGACGCGCTGGGTCGCGCGGTGCGCTTCAATCCAGATCTGGGACGTGCTTGAGGATCTTTGGAGTGTGGCGAGCGTTAAGCTGAACCTATGACCACTCAACGCGAAATCAACGTGAACGGCGGCGTCCTGGTCGGTCATGATGGGTCGAAGTTCTCGGCGCTCGCGGTGGCATGGGCACTTGCCTATGCGCGGGACACCGGAGCGACGCTCACCATCGTGCGGGTCTGGTCGTTGAGCACGGCACCGCGTCCCGAGACCTGGGCGCCGGGATACGTGCCGCCCTTGGACGATTACGCCGCTGCTGTGCTGCAGGCGTTAACCGCGGACGTAGCGAAATTAGTCGCTGATGTGCCTCAGGTGTCTGTCTCTTTTCAGGCGGTGCACGGTAAATCCGCGCTCCGAATGATTGAGGCGTCGCCGCGGGCGGCAATATTAGTCGTCGGCCGCCGAGGCATGGGTG
>JBDTCL010000095.1:0-15881 GCA_039923595.1 Antricoccus sp.
CGGCATTGCCGGTCGATCCGCGACTCGGGCGGATGATCATCGAAGGCAATCATCGCGGCTGTCTTCGCGATGTGCTTGTTCTGGCCGCAGCACTGACGATCGCTGATCCTCGTGAGCGACCTGCCGATAGCGAAGCGCAGGCGCGTCAGCAGCATGCCAGATTCACGGATAAGAAATCTGATTTCATGAGCTACCTCAATCTCTGGCGGTACCTGCGCGAGATGCAGCAGGAAATGTCGGGAAACCAGTTCCGTCGCATGTGTAAATCCGAATACCTCAACTTCCTGCGGGTCCGCGAATGGCAGGATCTCGTCTCGCAGCTGAAGCAGGTCGCCGCAGCGCATCACATGCATGTGAGCACAAGTGACGGTGATGAGGATCAGATCCACCGGTCATTGCTCGCGGGTTTGCTTAGTCAGGTGGGAATGGCAGACCCCTTGAACGTGCGGACTTACCTTGGGCCTCGCGGTGCCCAGTTTTACATATTCCCGGGTTCGGGCTTGTTCAAAAGCACCCCACGCTGGATCATGGCGGCTGAATTGGTTGATACATCGCGGTTGTGGGCGCGCGAGGTCGCCATCATCGATCCCGTGTGGATCGAGCAGCAAGCGGCTCATCTGGTGAAGCGGACTTATGCCGAGCCGCACTGGGAGCGCAACCGAGCGAGTGTCGTGGCATCGGAAACTGTCACACTTTATGGTCTGCCGATTATCGCCGGTCGAAAAGTTCAATATGGCAAAGTCGATCCGCAACTGAGTCGAGAGATTTTCATTCGCCAAGCACTCGTCGAAGGTGATTGGTCAACTCGTCATCACTTCTTTGCCGCGAACTCACAAACCATGCAGGCCGTTGCCGACCTGGAAAACAAGTCTCGCCGACGCGACATCCTCATCGATGATGAATCGCTCTATGCCTTCTATGACGCGCGTATTCCGGCTGATGTCACCTCGGGTCGACATTTCGATTCTTGGTGGAAGAAAGCACGGCATCAATTACCGGATCTGCTCACTGCGACAACCGATGACCTCGTTCGCGCCGGGGCGCAGTTGCCCTCGGATGCAGAGTTTCCGGACGTCTGGACGGATGGAAGACGTCCTCTAGAATTGACCTACCAATTCGATCCAGAGAGCCTCGGCTCGCAATCGTCGCCGACGATCGATGGCATCTCGGTCGATATTCCGCTGGTAATGCTGCACGAGACGATGCCGCGGAAGTTTGACTGGCTAGTTCCGGGACGTCGTGAAGAGTTGATTATCGCAATGATTCGCACCCTGCCAAAAGCACTCCGTAGACAGGTAGTACCAGCTCCCGATCGAGCCCGGCAAATTCTGCCCCAGCTAGATCCGGAGCACGACGAACTCACCGAGTCCGTGGCACGACAATTGCGCGCTACGACTGGGGCCGCCATTGAAGCCGACGATTTCGTCTTGTCGAAATTACCGAGGCATTTGCAGATGACATTCCGGGTGATCGACGATACTGGTTCGGTACTAGGAACCGGTCAGGATTTAGCAGCGCTTAAGCTCTCGTTGGCACCAGTTCAGTCTAACGTCGTATCCCAGCGGTCCGGATCGATAGAGCAAGCAGATGTGCGCGACTGGAATTTTGGCTCACTACTTGAGTCTTTTGCACTGGTGGACGGTCCGGATGCGCCGCTGGGCTATCCGTCATTGGTCATCGAAGCGGACCATGTAGCGCTGCGAGTACTTACCTCCCAGGCGCACCGCAATCGTGCTATGCCGCCAGCGGTCCGGGAGCTTATCCGGCTCCAGGTACCGGCCAGCAGTAGCAAGACTCTGCGCGCGATCGACAGTGCAGATCGGCTCGCGTTGAGCTCAGCGCCGCACCCGAATGCAGCAGCGTTATTTGATGACTGCGCAAAAGCGACGATCGATGCAATCCTCAGCAACTGCACGATGCCGACAGATAGTGCGTCCTTCGCCGAACAACTGCAGCGAGTCAAATCTGAGTTGGCGCCGCAACTGATAGATACGGTACGAGCAGTAGCAGGCACCCTCAGGGCTCGCAACGGCGCAATGGACGCGCTGGCGAACTACAGCGATTCGTCCTTTGACAGATCGAAGGCAGATATCAACGCCCAACTTGAGTTCTTATTCGGCTCGGAGTTTGTAAGCACCCACGGCACCGACAGACTCAGCGACATTGCCCGCTATTGCGAGGGCATTGCTGTTCGATTAGACCGGTTAAAGGGCCACCGAACAATGGATGAGACTAATACGGCGATCATCACTGATGTACTAAGCGAGTTCGATCAGTTCGTCCGTTCATTCTCAGCCCTGGAACCTGTCCCCGACGGCGTAACGCACATCCGCTGGATGATCGAAGAATTCCGCCTAAGCCTGTTCGCCCAAGCGATATCGACGGCATATCCGGTGAGCGAAAAACGGATCTACAAAGCGATGGACGCCTTCTAGCCGCGCTCGTCATGGCTGCAAGGTCTCGATAAAAAGCTCTACGGCCAGGGCGAGGCCGGCAATTCCGATGGCAATCCGAGTTGGATTTTGCGGGATACGTCGAAGCAATTTTGGACCCAGATATGAGCCGATGAGTCCCCCAATGGCCATCAATAAGGCGGCTAGCCAGTGCACCTTTCCGGAAATGGCGAAGCCGATTGCTGCGCTAAGATTGGCCGATCCCAACAGCACATTTTTCTCGGCGCTGCAAAAAGCCAAACTATCTTTGGTTGAAATCATTAGCCAGGCAAGCAACAACACACCCGCAGCTGCGCCGAAGTATCCGCCGTAGATCGAGATCAGGAAGATCACAGCGAGGAACCCTGCACCCGCCGTACGCATTCGGCGGCCACTGCGCTGCGCGAAGTCAGTGATTCGAGTGCGCAACAAAAGTACGACGCTTGCCCCGGCGATGAGCCAAGGGACGACATGTTCAAAACTGCCAGCGGGACTCAGGAGTAACAGCCCGGATCCCACCGCACCTCCGAGCACCGCGAGGATCATCCGGGGTCGTAACGCAGCGAATCGTCCTCGTAGTTCCGGACCGGTCGAGATGAGCGCGCCGATGGTATTGGCGCAAAGCGCCACGGTGTTGGTGACGTTTGCTGTGACTGGGGCCAGCCCGACCAGTAGCAGGGCCGGATAGCTCACCAACGAAGCTAGACCCGCGATCGTACCGAGCAGACCAGCCAAAATACCTGCGCCGATCAGTAACAGGGAATCGGCAACATTCACCAGGCCAATTTAGCCCGCCTTGCGTGACGCCTTGACGAAGCAACCCGTTTTGCACGTGTTGGTGATGGAATTCATCGACACGAGCGGAGCAGAATGGTGCTCTTTTAGATAATTGCCCGCCCAATCAGATAACTTCGGTGACATGAGTTGGATGCGACGCGGCGATGAGGATACAGATCAGAACGAAAAAGAGTGGATCTCGCAGTTGTTGGAGCCGCTTCAATCGGATGATCAGTCAATCGATGAGGTCAGCGAACAGGAACGATCGTCGGTTTTAATTCACCCCGAGCCGAGCACTCGGTCGGTCGCCGAGGTAATCGACCAACTCGATAGCCAGTCAACGACGCGGTTAGAGCGTCCTACCGTGCACCACACACCACCCGCCGACAGTGAAAGCACAGTCGAGATTCCCGCGGTCACCTCAGTACCGGGCAACGCAACCGCGCAACCGGACTCCCCTGAGCTCGAACTGGTGCTCACCGAGGCACTTTTGATAGCGGGTGCGACGGCGATCGCGGTGATCGATGCGTATACAGGCACGATGATCGACTATCGGTTGGCCGAACAGACTAATAACTCAGCCAGCCAACATCCATGGCGAGAGTGGCGAAACCTCGCGTTGGATGATGCCGTTGAGGAACTGTTTATCACCGTGGATACGCAATACCATGTGATTCGGGCAATCAACAGCGGCCGCTCAACGCACCGATTCTTTTACCTAGTGCTCGATCGTGACGTCGCGAACTTAGCGATGGCCCGCCACCGATTGGGGCAAATCAACTCCCAGTTCACTGCACGTCAGTCGACGAGCGCTGAGTAAACTAGCTGCTTGAGCTGGGTACGGATCGGGTACAGGCTTGAAGGCAATAGTTGAGTCATAAAGATGACGGTGAGATCTTCAATTGGGTCGACCCAGAAGGCGGTGCTCGCGGCCCCTCCCCAACCGTATTCGCCAACGGAACTCAGTGCCCCGTAAGCGATTGGATCTTCCATCACAGAGAAGCCAAGGCCGAACCCAACTCCGTCGTACACAGTCTCGGCATCAAGTGGAATCCCGAACTCGGCAAGATCTTGACCGTCGGGCAACGAATTCGTGGTCATATAGTCGACCGTTCGACTGCCGAGCAACCGCACGCCGTCGCGCTCGCCACCGCCGAGGAGCATATCGACGAATCGCTGATAGTCATCGGTAGTACTGATCAGGCCGCCGCCGCCGGACAGGAAGGAAACATCCCCGCGCACTGCACTTCCAAAAGCGTCGTTGCGGGTGGCTTTACCATTCGGTCCAGGTATATAGAGTGCCGCTAGCCGATCATCAAGGTCTGGACGCAGCCGGAATGCCGTGTCCTTCATTCCCAAGGGTGCGAAGATTCGCTCTTGAAAGAACTCATCGAGCGGTTGCCCGGAAATTACTTCGATAAGTCTGCCGACCACATCAGTCGCAACTGAATAATTCCAGCGTGTTCCTGGATCGAATCGCAGCGGTAGCTTCGCCCACGCGTCTACGGCTTCCTGCGACGTTGCCCCTTTGGGAACGCCCCACTCGAAGCCAGCCTTGCGGTAAAGCTCATCTTGGGTGTGCACATAATGAAACCCATAAGTCAAACCGGCAGTGTGGTTTAACAAATGTCTTATTTGAATCTGGCCGTCTGCTGGTCGCATTTTCGGCTTGACCGACGAGCCACCGGCCAATACCTGCATATCGCTGAAAGCGGGAATGTACTTAGCAATCGAATCAGTGAGCTCGAACTCTCCCTCTTCATACAACATCATTGCTGCAACTGAGGTGATCGGCTTGCTCATGGAATAGATCCGAAAAACGGTATCTTCTTCGATCGGAAGGTCGTTCTCGAGATCTCGTTTGCCGTACGAATCTCGATATACAACTTCACCGCCGCGGGCCACCTGCACTTGCCAGCCAGGAAGGCGACCATCATCGACATATTTGGCGAAGTGGGTGCTTATTCTGCGGAGGCGATCGTCATCGAAACCTAATGTTGCGCCGCTGTGCAGCGCCGCCGACTTCGCAGATTCGGTGGTGGTATCAGGTGCGGACATTCCTGCTCCTTTGTTTGTCGCAGCTATAAAGTGCTCTCGGCCACGCTACTGCCGGTTCGCGCCGGAGTGCGAGTTGGGTCACCCCTGACCTTCCTAATGCATCCACCAAGACACGAGGATCCGAATAACAATGGAGGTCAGGTAATCGGGAGGAGCCGTATGTCGGTCGGACGTGAGATGCGATGGTTCACTGCTGAACCAAATCGAAGGCAGGATGCCATCGTGTTGTTGCTGCATGGTGGCACGCCACACTCAATGCGCCCGGTCGGTGCGACCAGTTCGTCTTGGCTTCGGATGTGGGAATTCGCTCGGGATATTAGCACCAGGGTATCGGCCAACGGCTCCGATTCGATCGGGGTAGCCCTCCTACGAAACAAAGTTCGCGGTTGGAATAGCGGTATCGCGCCAGCTGCGGAGCCTGATGCGCGGTGGGCGCTCGATCAGCTCGCGGAGCTGACGGGCGGAGCGCCGGTGATCCTTGTCGGACACTCCATGGGCGGACGATCAGCGCTGGCAGTTGCCGATCACCCGACCGTACGCGGCGTCGTCGCTATGGCGCCATGGTTACCTGACGCCGAGCCGATGCGTCTGAGCACCGACCAGACTCTCACGGTCGTGCAAGGCCTTAGCGACAGCTGGTGTCCGCCCCAGCAGTCATTGGCTTTTTGCGAGCGCGCAGTCGCGGGCGCGGTGTCGACGATGCGCGCAGAAGTTCCCGGCGTCGGTCACTTCATGCTTCGCAAGCGCGGCGAGTGGCGCGACTTTGTCACTCTGTCAACGATAGCGGCGCTGCAGCAAGTTTCACCGGATCAGGTCTTCGCTGAGGCTCGTCGTCCGTTGCAAATCCCGGTCAGCGATGCGATTAAATCATGGCGAAGCGCACTGGACGCGGCACACGATCGATGAATGGAACCGGTCGGTACGCGCCTAGCCCATCGGGTGAACTGCATCTAGGCAACTTACGCACCGCCATAATCGCCTGGTTGTGCGCTCACTGCACCGGGCGTGAGTTCATCTTGCGTATTGAGGATCTTGATCCTGATCGGTCCCGGGCTGCTGCGCAACGACGGCAGCTTGCTGATTTGCTGGCGATCGGGGTTACTTTCGATCAGATCGCTCCTGCCCAGTCCACGCGGCTTGCGCACTACCGCACGGCACTAGATTCGCTCATCGCTGCCGGTGCGACCTACGAGTGTTACTGCACGCGACGCGAGATCAATGATGTGCTAAATGCGCCCCATCGGCTAGCCGGAGGTGAAGGTCGATATCCAGGAACCTGCGCAGATCTGACATCAGCCGAACGAGCCCGACGGCGGCTGGCGGCCGGGCGAGCGCCAACAATTCGGTTCCGTGGAAACAGCAAGCAGCGGTCCTTCGATGATGCAATCTACGGCCCGGTCACCGCCGCGGTCGAGGATGTGGTCTTGCGCCGGTTTGATGGCGCGATTGCTTACAACCTGGCCGTCACCGTCGACGACGCAGCGCAGCATGTTGATCAAGTCGTACGCGGCGCTGACTTGCTGCAGATCACAGCAACGCAGATTGCGATCCTGCAAGCGTTAGGTGCCCCGTCACCTCAGTACATTCATGTGCCTATGGTGCTGACCCGATCGGGAGACCGGCTATCAAAGCGCGACGGCGCGATTGGGTTGCGGCAGTTTCATGAAAAAGGAGTCACCACGGTCGAAGCAGTGCGTTATCTGATGCGCAGTCTCGGCCCGGCAGTACCGCCGGCGGCGATGAATTTGGCGGAGGTAGGTCGCAGTTTTGAGCTCAGCGCGCTCCCCCGAACCCCGGTGCTGTTCGATCCGGCAGCATTGCGCAGCAACTAAACGCAGAGTAGCCGGACCTGAACAACCTCACCCGGGTTAGCTCGAACGATCGTGGGTGCGTCGTGACCAGTCTGCCGGTGAATAAATAAGCTGGCTATGCTAGGCCACTTGATAGATCTTATGCAGTATTAATACGTTGTGATCCGAGCCGTTCCGCGGGTGGAGCGCGAGGAGTTTATTAACGTCGCAGTCGTCATAGATTGTAAGGACGCCGGTTTCCTGTCGATCAGCCAAGCCCAAATGGGAAACGAGACTGCGAGTTTTTGATCCAGACCTCGATCCGCAGCATGTTCGAGGAGCGTTGCAAGGCATCGCCCAGATCTGCGATCCACCTCCGGGCCATTACGCCACCGAACTCACCGTCTTTGAGCGCTTCGAATTGTGTGCCGAACCGCGATGTGCGGTGGTCCAACCCAGCCCGACACACGGTAGGCTCTCGCGCGATCCAGCCATCACGCTGGCCACCCTGTTTGATCGCTACATCGCACCACCGACAGGCAATTACCGCCGGTTCAGCTAGACTTTGCTGCGGCCTGAGCGGCCGCGCGTTGGGGCAGCAGCGCGATCGAGGCACCGTAGTCACGACAGGAATTAGCCATGCGCACCGCCCGCCCCGCCGCGCCGCAATATGCCACGTCCCAAACTGGGTATTACCCAATCATCGTGTCAGTTTTCTGCGCGATGCTGCTCATCTCGAATGTTGCTGCCACCAAGGCAATCGACATCGGGCCGCTCACTTTCGATGGCGGCGGCCTGCTATTTCCGCTTACCTATATTTTGGGTGATGTGCTTAGCGAGATTTACGGCCTGAAGAAAACTCGGATGGCTATTATTCTTGGCTTTGTACTCGGCGTAGTTGCCTCAATTTGCTTCCTGATCGTCGGGTTATTACCGCCGGCCGCTGGGTGGACCTTCCAATCAGATTTTGAGAACATTTTGGGTTTTGTGCCCGGTGTCGTGGTCGCATCCTTGTGCGGCTATTTAGCGGGCCAGTTCCTCAATGCCTATGTTCTGGTGAAAATGAAGGAACGGGCCCAAGAGCGTCAGTTGTGGGCGCGTCTGGTTGGTTCCACGGTCGTCGGCGAACTCGCGGATACGTTCATTTTCTGCGCGCTGGCGTGCACGATCGGACCAATTCCGCCGGCGTTGTTCTGGAATTACTTCCTTACCGGATACGTATTCAAATGTGCCGTTGAGATCGTGTTGCTCCCGGTGACCTACCGAGTGATCGCGGCTATTAAGCGGCACGAGCCGAGCTATCAGACCGAAGCGGTTCAGACGGCGTAATAACGCCCCAGCGTGTCGGCCTTGAGCTCGTCAAAGGTCTCATCGACGATGCTCTGCCTGATCGTGTCGACCAGTCTGATGATGAACCGCTCGTTATGGATTGTTGCGAGGGTATAGGCCAGCATTTCTTTGGCCTTGAATAGATGATGTAGATACGCTCGGCTGTAGTTGGCGCACGTGTAACAGTCGCATTCGTCGCTGATCGGAGCAAAGTCGCGACGAAAGCGTGCAGTATTGATATTGAAGCGGCCGTCCGGACTGTAGATCGCAGCGTTGCGAGCCACCCGCGACGGAGAGACGCAGTCAAAGGTATCGACGCCTTGCTCGACGGCGACAAAGATATCGTCTGGTTCGCTGATGCCCAGCAGGTGCCGAGGTTTGTTCTCTGGAAGCTCATCGCTC
The DNA here is from genome assembly GCA_039923595.1 of Antricoccus sp. Taxonomy (GTDB): domain Bacteria; phylum Actinomycetota; class Actinomycetes; order Mycobacteriales; family Antricoccaceae; genus Antricoccus. The sequence goes on from JBDTCL010000095.1 coordinate 8,789, forward strand.
ACCCAGCCCACTATGGTGCCGAGGTTCTCTTTTTCCAAGGCGCCGCCAATGCCGTATCCGTCAAAGCCCAGAGGTACGAGGTCGCGGGCGGCCTTGCGCCGCAAATCTTGAAACTGCGCGCCCTGCACCACGGCCCATAATTGTTGGTATGGCTTACCCACCCTTTCGGCGGTAAGGCGCTGATGCTCAATCACGCAACGTTTTGCCCACGCCTGGGTGCGATCTAGGGACGATTCTTGATAGCCGCGCGTATTCATCAAAGTAGTGCATTCATCAAAAGCGAAAATGATATCAGCTCCGAGTTGATGCTGGATCTGCATCGACACCTCGGGAGTGAACCGGTGCAAGCTGCCATCGAGATGGGACTTGAATGTGACTCCATCGTCATCGACATGCGCAAGTCTCTCTTTGCCCTTCGCGATTACTTCATCGGAGGCGACTCCCCTAGCATCCATCGCGAGAACTTTCTTGAATCCCACACCGAGGGACATAACTTGAAAGCCGCCACTATCGGTGAATGTCGGACCCGGCCACCGCATGAACTCACCGAGCCCTCCGGCCTCGTCGATCAGCTCAGCTCCAGGCTGCAGATACAGATGGTATGCATTCGCAAGTACAGCCTGGGCCCCAAATTGCGCTACCTGCACCGGTGTCACGGTCTTCACGGTCGCTTTCGTGCCAACCGCGATAAACGCTGGCGTCTCTATCGCGCCGTGCGGGGTATCGATGATTCCGGTGCGGCCGTGCCGGCCACCGCTAAGACGGTGGCCGACCGCAAACGCGCTCATTTACCGGGGATCAAAAGTGTCCGGATCGGGCCCAATTCGCAGGCCCTTGTCCATGGCGCTGATGGTGTTCATTTCATCTTCGCTAAGTTCGAAGTCGAAAAGCTCGAAGTTTTCCGCGATTCGGCTTGGCGTGACCGACCGAGGGATCACCACATTACCTAACTGAATGTGCCAGCGCAGCACCACTTGAGCAGCAGACTTTGTGTGAGTCGAGCCGATGGTGACCAGCTGCTCAGCGGCTAACAATTCGCCACCGCGAGCTATCGGACTCCATGCCTCAGTGACGATGTCGCGGCTGCGATCAGCGTCGCGCATCGCTTGCTGGATCAGCCACGGATGCAACTCGATCTGATTTAAAGCCGGCACGATATCGCACTCGTCGAGAATCCGATCGAGGTGCGCTGGCTGGAAATTGGACACGCCGATTGCGCGAATCGCACCTTCGTTGAGTAGCTTTTCCATCGCTTTGTACGAGTCAACGTAAAGATTACGCATCGGCAGCGGCCAATGAATGAGGTACAGATCCAGCACGTCCAAGCCAAGTTTGGTCATACTCGCCTCAAACCCGCGCAGGGTCTGGTCGTAACCCTGCGCTGAGTTATCCAACTTTGTCGTCACGAAGATTTCATCGCGGGCGACTGCGGACTGCGCAATCGCCTTGCCAACCTGCTCCTCGTTGCCGTACATCGCTGCGGTATCGATATGCCGATAGCCGGTCTGCAAGGCATCCTGAACCGTCTCGTACGTCTGTTCAGGAGTGACCTGAAAAACTCCGAATCCTAGCTGTGGGATCTTGATGCCATTAGTGAGGACAATTGTGGGCGATGAAGCGGTGCTAGTCATTCTTCGGTGGTATTCCTTCGTTTAGGTGGGTATCCGGGGCGGTATCTGTTGCATCGAATTGGTGCGGCAGCGCGGTGGGAACTACCGCATCTAGCGGTGCCAGCTTAATGTCGGCGGCAGCGACGGCGCTCTCAACCTGCTGCTTCAATTGGGATTCGAACCAATCAGTGGTATCAATTGGCGTTGAACGTCTGCCTTGCTCGCTGTCGGGAAGATCTACAAACATCGAATTCGGTGATGAATCATCTCCGGTGAGCTTGCCCAACCCCTTCAGTGCGTTCGAGAACTCACTCGGCACAATCCAGACCTTGTTAGCATCGCCCTGAGCGATTTGAGGCAGCGTCTGCAAATACTGATAGGCAAGCAGTCGTGAATCCGGATTTCCATCATGAATAGCCTGAAAGACCGTTTCGATGGACTTCGCTTGACCCTGCGCCTGCAGGAACTTGGCCGCGCGGTCACCCTCGGCGCGCAAAATTTGCGATTGCCGCGCTGCTTCAGCAGTCAGGATCGCTGCCTGCTTCTGCCCTTCGGCGGACAGGATCGCTGCTTGCTTCTGACCCTCTGCATTGCGGACCGCCGCCTCCCTAGCTCCCTCAGCATTGAGGATGATGGCGCGCTTGTCACGGTCGGCACGCATCTGCTTTTCCATTGAATCTTGAATCGAGGGCGGCGGCTCGATGGCTTTGATCTCGACGCGTGCCACGCGTACGCCCCAGGTACCTGTGGTGCCGTCTAAAACAACTCGCAACTGAGAGTTAATCGAATCGCGGCTGATGAGCGCTTCTTCGAGCGACAGGCCGCCCACGACGTTGCGTAGCGTTGTCGTGGTGAGTTGTTCCAACGCTCCCCGCAATCCAGCGATGCCGTAGGTCGCTTGACGTGGATCAGTGATCTGGTAGTAGATCACCGTGTCGATGGCAACCTGCAGGTTGTCCTTGGTGATAACCGGCTGCGGCGGAAAAGGCTGGACCTGCTCGCGAAGATCGATGGTGGAACGCACTCGATCAACGAATGGTATCAATATTGTCGGCCCCGGGCTCAGCGTGCGGGAGTAACGACCGAGCCTCTCGATGACGGCTGCTCGCGCTTGCGGCACAATCTTGATCGACTTCGCAACGATCAAGATGACCACTATCGCGATCACGGCCAGCACGATATATGTAGCCATCATCAGATCCTTTCTTGATGCGACCGCTTTCGCGATCTACAGCTCGAAATCTTCGAGTGCCCGTACCACTGCGTGCGCGCCTCGGATCTCAACGAGCCGAACCGCCAACCCGACAGCGTATTGCTCGTGCGGCGACATTGCGACCGCAGACCATTCATCCTCGCCAATTTTGATTCGTCCCCCGTGGGCGTCGATCGGCGCACTCACTTGACCAATCCGCCCGATAAAGCCCGCGGCGCCATCGGCTACATCAGGCAGATTGCGGCCAAGGGCTCGTTTCGCGATTGGCCGCACGGTAGAAACCATCAAGATTGACACCACGGCGAATACCACGATCTGCACCCAGGCCGCGGCGCCCAAAAGCGCTGTGATCCCTGCCGCGCCTGCACCAGCTGCGATCATAATCAAGAACAGGTCGCCGCTGAAAATTTCGATGCCGGCCACACCTAATGCCCCCACCAGCCAGATCACCCACGCAGACATAACACCATCTTCCCACGATTCAACTATCGCGTGGCGCCGTCGATTCGTAGATGAAATCAATCAACCGTTCAACAGCGGTAATGAGCGCAGTCTCGACATCTGCGTAATTTGATACCGATTGCAACACCCGTCGCCACATGCTCTGCTCGTCGGGCATTCCGAGCGCTGCGCACACTCCAGCCTTCCACGACTGACCCTTAGGGATCTGCGGCCAAGCGCTGATCCCGATCGATGCCGGCCGTACTGCCTGCCAGATGTCCACATAAGGATGCCCGGTGATCAGCACGTGCGGATTCTGAATTTTCCCAACGATGCGCGATTCTTTGCTGCCCGGTATCAGGTGATCGACGAGGACACCAAGTCGTGCTTGGCCATGAGGTTGCAGCTGCCGCACCAGCAACTCAAGGTCGTCGATACCGTGCAGCGGTTCGACGACGATTCCTTCAGCGCGCAAATCAGCGCCCCAGATCCGTTCGACAAGGGCTGCATCGTGCACACCCTCGACAAGGATCCGGCCCGCTTGAGCGACCTTTGCCCGCTGGTCGGTTGCCGTAAAAGATCCAGAGGCAGTCCGCGAGCGCGGTGTATTTTCCAGTGTCGTCGTACTCGGCCGTCGCAACATCACCGAAGCGCCCTCAAGGAGAAACCCATTGTGTTTCAACGGAAATACCCGGGTCCGGCCGTACCGGTCCTCGAGGGTGACGGTGTCCTTCGTGACTTCGATAATCGCACCACAAAACTCGCTAGTCACCTCCTCGAGGACAACATCGAGTTCTGCCGGGACCGACAACGGCGCGCTAATCGGACGCTTCTTGGTGACATCAGAGGAATAGTTGTGCGACTTCACCGCTAGAGGCTACGACGCGCGAGTGCGGTAACTGGACTAGGCTCGCCGTCGTGAACGTGTCGAGATCGGGAATGCTCGCTGCCTGGGGTACGTCCTACCTACAGCAGGCGGTCGCACTCGACGATGCCGTAGAACACATCATCGGTCCAGGGCGGGCGCGGGTATTTGCGCTCACGCCAGGGCTTGAACAGGAGTCTGTTGATACCGCGATCCGCGCCTTAATCTCCCACGACCGAACGCAACTGCCGGCTGGGAGACCCGCAATCCGGCTGGTTCCTGATACCGAAGAACATCGACCGCTCGGCTGGATATTGACCGATCTTCGTCGGCAAGGTGTGACGCGGCTGCATGCGGCATTTCCGGCGCCAGGCGATATCGCGGGCCTGCCAGCTGGCCCGGCAACAACCGGGGCATTAGCAAGCGGCGAGGCCGTGATCGTCGTTGATGGTGGGATCATTCTGGTGCCTACTGTTGATGATCCGAACGATACTAACTGGACACAGTTTGCTGGCTCGGCACATGCTGACTACGTCAGCGCGGCCGACGCCCAGTTTGAATTGACCGAGCAGTTGAGTCACTCCACCGCACTGCTGACCGCACTCGATGTGCCTTCGTGGAATCATGCGTATGGCCGTATTTCTCGCATGGCGATGGACGAGGCAGACTCCGACCGGTTGCCTGCGCACTTTCCGGTAAGAGCAACTAGTTTGCTTCATCGAGGCGCGCAACTATCAGCCATTCTGCAGGTGGCTGCCCGCGACTGGACTGGCGGTGCGATCAATACCCACGAGGCCCGCGCCCGAGCAGCCGCCCTCGCCCCCCTTGATCGTTGCGTCCGACGAGCGCTCGCTGCGGCCTACAACAGCGCGCCTCACTGAAGAACATAAGAAAATGTCGGCGCCCGGGTTTACCGTTGGGCGATGCAAGCACACTGCAATATCATCCCTCCGTACTTGATCACCCGGCTGCTTGAGCACTCAGAGGCCCGGGTTAATACCGCGGCCCGGTTAACGTTGGATGAAGACATCTTGCTGCGTAATCGCAAGTCGGCGCGGACCGTGCTTCGCACAGTCGTGGCAGCCTCACCAGGACCCCAGCGCACCGTCTACGACGCTTCTGGGTCAACAGAGTTGCCCGGCCGGAAGGTGCGCGGCGAGCGAGATCGCCCGACAAGTGATGTCGCGGTAACCGAAGCGTACGACGGGCTTGGCGATACGTGGACGCTGTACAAGCGCGCATTTGATCGTGACAGCCTAGACGATGCTGGCTTACCTCTTTTGGCAACCGTGCACTATGGCCAAGATTATGACAATGCATTTTGGAACGATGAACGAATGGTTTTTGGCGACGGCGATGGCACCATATTCAACCGCTTCACCAAATCGGTCGATGTAATTGGTCATGAGCTGACCCACGGCGTAACGAGCTACACCGCGAACCTCGTATACGAGGGTCAGGCCGGCGCACTCAATGAAAGCATGTCCGATGTGTTTGGCTCGATGGTCAAACAGCACACTCTAGGTCAAAGCGTGGACCAGGCAGATTGGCTGATCGGTCAGGGACTATTCACCGATCGCGTGCGAGGGGTCGCGCTTCGTTCAATGCGGGCTCCGGGGACCGCTTATGACGATCAGACTATTGGCAAGGATCCGCAACCTGATTCGATGAGCGGCTATGTGGATACCGTCGACGACAACGGCGGTGTCCACATCAATTCAGGTATCGCCAATCGAGCGTTCTATTTGGCCGCGACGGCGATCGGGGGGAAATCCTGGGAAGGTGCAGGGCTGATCTGGTATGACGTGCTGACCGCCGCCGAAATTAAGCCAGATTGCGATTTTGGTACCTTCGCAGCCCTCACCATCGATGCTGCGCAACAGCGATTTGGTAAGGGCGATGCGGTCGCGCAAGCGTGGCGGACGGTCGGGGCTGATAGCAGTGTGCGGGATACTCGATCGCAACGCTTGGCGGCTGCACATGCTGCTGGAATACGGGTGATTCGGTCTGGCGGAATCGCCGGTATTTCTCGCGAGTGTGTCGTTCGCCCGAGTGAGTTGCCGGGTGCGGAATTGGCAGCCTGGGACGGTTTGTTGAAAACGGGTCAATTTGATCAAGAAGCGCACAGCGGCACGGTTCACGATGCATTTAGCTATCGTTTTGTGGCGCCACAATTAAACCTTGATGCGGTGGCAAGTGAGAACGATCTGCCGAACGCGCTTCGATCACTCATCGAGCGATCTTTTCGCGAGATCACCTAGCTAGTCGCGCGGCGCCCCGCAGCAGCCGATCTGGCAAGGCGCGCCGTTCACCCCCACGCCGGTCGATCCCTGCAGCGACGCGATCCGTTCGCTGACTCGATCGTTAATGCCTAGCCGCCGTTCGATCAGCTCGAGGATCATTTCGATATATAGCGGATCTTCGCTGACCGTCCCCGCTCTAGACATGCTCAGTCCAAGCTCGTCGGCCTTAGCTTGCGCCTCGGTGTCAAGGTCCCACAAGACTTCCATATGGTCGCTGATGAATCCGATAGGCGCGATCACGACGCCGTCATAACCGGCATCGGCAAGTGTCTGCAGATGGTCACAAATATCTGGCTCTAGCCACGGCACCTGAGGCGGTCCAGATCGGCTTTGCCATACCAGGTCCCATTCACCGATGTCTAGGTCAGCGGCGATCTGGCCAGCAGCCCACGTGAGTTGCTCGGTATAAAGCTGACCGTTCACGCCAGCTTCATCGTTGGCACGAGTCGGCACTGAATGTGCCGTGAAAACTAATCGAATTCGCTTGGCCGAGACTAGTTTTTGATCGGCAAGGGCGGTGGTGATGGCGGTACGGTTTCCGGCAAGAAAGTGTTCATTGAGGTATGTATGGGGCAATTTCTCCATCCGCGGTGCACCGGGGACTTCCTCGCGTGCCCGGGCGATGTCTTCGTGGTACTGCCGACACGCACTGTAGCCGCCG
>JBDTCL010000096.1:0-3003 GCA_039923595.1 Antricoccus sp.
GAGAATGCCATGGGCCCAGCGGCGCTCCCAACAAAGCCACTGACAGTCTAGTTGCGCGTGGCGACGAATCTTATCCGGCGGCCATGTGGATACCTCGGGATCGTCCACCTTGATGGAGATGATCGCGTCGGCCTGCCGGGCTTCGGCGCTTACATTGCTCATCAACTTCTGCGGCACTTTGGTCATCGCCCGCACTCGTCGGTGAGGCTCACTGCAGCGGGACCGATCGTATCGGCGCCTGTAATCAACGGGCTCCGCGCGGTCCTTGCTACGAACGGCGGCTTTACGACAGCCAATTTGGAATGCCGAGCGACAGGTGTAGATCGAATTGCAGGTCCACACGACCGACGGCTAAACGTCACCGGACCTTGTGGCTCTGGTTCGTCGAAACGGCACAGAGGTGACCGACCGCTTTCCGCTGCATCACCAACGCCCACGCCATCTCGGTCATCGGCAGCTGAGGGTCGTTGAGAGACATCCGGCTGGCCATTGTCTGTGCCAGGTTTCCGCAACAATGCTGACCTTCGCGAGCGCTCGCGTCGCCGGTTAGGTTGGCATGCGGGCCGCTGCCGCCGCGTCGAGGGCACCTTCGCCGCGCGCGATCGCTGCGTCGAACATTGCGGCAACGCCGGGCATGACGAACAGATCGACGCCACCGCGCTGCGCCTCCTCGATCATCAACCGAACGTCCTTGCGCGCCATCGAGACCTCGAACGATGGAGAGGCGAACTGACCCGCTTCGATACGCGCCGCACGCGCCGGCAGGGACTGGCCGGGATTGAAGTGCTTGAACAACGAGAATGCCTCGTCGGTCGGGATACCGACTGCGTGGGCCAGGCGGTTGACGTCGCCGAGTACGCCCATGATCCCGATCAGGGTCATGTTGCCGAACAGCTTGAACGCTGCGGCGCGTTCGGGTGCTTCGCCCATGTAGATCAGGTTGCCGGTCATCTTCTGCAGTGCTGGTAGAAGCGCGTCGTGGCGCGACTTTTCTCCCGATACGAGCATCAGGCCGGTTCCCTCGAGCGCGTTCGAAGGGCACATGAAGACCGGCGCGTGGACGAAGGTTCGGTCGCGCGAGTTCCAGCGCGCGACGCGCTCGGCGGTCGGCTTGACGGCGGTGGTGGTGTGATCGACGATCCATGTCGTGTTCGGAATCGCCATGGCGATCGGTTCGAGCACCGCGTCGACCGAGGCATCGTCGGACAAGGACAAGTGGATCCGCTCGGCGCCGACCAGTGCCGCTGCCGGATCATCGAACACCCTGGCGCCATCGGCCTCCAGCGCGCGCGCCTTGGCGGCGCTTCGATTCCACACGTTGACGTCATTACCGCAGGCGCGCAGGCGACGTACGAACCCCGATCCCATCAGGCCGGTGCCGAAAAACGCGATCTTCATGGAGCGAGGTCCTTGGTTGGGTACGCAAAACGATGCCGGGTCTGGCGGACGACCACGGATAGAGCCGAAATCGGCCCATCACCTACGATTCTGGCGGACCGTCAAATCACGCCGCTGGAGACTGGTGTTGTGGCTCGTGGATCGTCGACTTGAGAGAGCACATCATCTGAGCGAGGGCATTGAAAGGAGCGGTCAGTGGGTTGTGGTTGGACGCGATTCACTGCAGCTAACGAGGTCGGTGCGACGCCACGCCACTGCGCGAGGGCCCAGCCTGACGGGAGAGGGGAACCTCTTGTCCGCAATGAGGCGGTAAATCGTCGACCGTGTGAGGCCAGTCAACCGAACTACGGTCGCCATGCGTAGAAATACCGGCTCGGTCATGGCGTTTGAGGCGACATCGGCTTCTAGATTCAGGCGCTGCATAGGCAACCCTCGAACATGTTCGGTCGCCCGACTTTTGGGGCGTCGGCACAGCACGTACCGCGCTGGATTTGAGGAGAAATCCAGCGACTTCGTTGAGCCCGAACCACTTGATCTTGCACGCAGCGAGCACGGGGACTCCACTGTCCCATCGGGGCCATGCGCACCACTACCGGGGTAGCGGAGCCTGCCGAGATCGCATCCATGTCGCGTGAGCAACATTGAAGCTGTCTCATGAAATTTCGGACACTGCTCGGACACGGAGCTTAGAAAGGACAAACGGGTTAGCAGGCAATCACCGGCTAACCCCCGCGATTCTTGGCTCCCCGACCTGGACTCGAACCAGCGACCTACCGATTGCCGCCCTCCGTCTCACCCGCCCGGACCCTCGATAGACTCGCCTCGAGACGAGCAAGTCCTTCCCCAAGACGATCTCGGGCGCTTTGGAATGGCGCCCCGGCTTCACCGCTTTCACCGGCTCTGGCGGTAGAGCGTTGGCAACATGCCGCAGCTCGTTTGCTGTGCCAAGAGGGACTTGAAATTCCTGCTGCTGATGCATGCGCGACAGACGAAGCGGGCCCCGCACAGCACTCCGCCGCTTCCCTCTTGTGGCCGCTTGCACTTGACGCAGAGTAGAAGCAGGAAGTGGTCGGAGCGGCTGCTAGGCAGTATGGTCGGGGCGCTCACTTGTTCCGTGGTGACTCAGGGATGACGCGATGGACTCTGCGACCGGTGTCCCGAAACTCGCCATCAGCGACTTCCCGCAGCAACATCGAGCCTTCGATTAGTTAGGTTGGGGCAACTCCGAGGCTTCTCGTTCGGAAAGCTGAAACAGGTCTGACAGATGCGGCCTGTCGGAGGGTCACGGTAGCGCCAGCCAGACAAGGGGTCGCCCGCGAACAGCAGGCTGGGCGGGGAGCTCCCCTGAGCCGCTTCTAATCAGACGAGTAGGATGGGCTCTATACCGTGGACGAAGGGAGAGGCGGACTATGAGCGACTACGCGACGGCGACCGGCCATGACAGCACGATCGTAGAGACCGCCGACGGGAACCAAGTGCGATATTGGTGCGATTCCCTGGGTTGCACAGAAGCCCAACTGCGCGAGGCCGTTCATGCGGTGGGCAACTCACCTCCGGACATCCGCGATTTTCTTAAGGCGCTCAGTCAGCGAGGCGCTTACTAGG
>JBDTCL010000097.1:0-8277 GCA_039923595.1 Antricoccus sp.
GACTGCGTGCACGCTTGTCACGTTCACTGCGCAAATGGCGGTTCCAATGACGCACCATGCCGAACTGACTGAGGGTGAATGAGACGAATACGCCGACGATGTAAAGCTGAATGAGTTTTGTGACATCTGCGTTGAAGGCGATGACCAACAGCAGCGCTGCACCGGAGAGCACCAAGATGCCGTTACTAAAAGCGAGTCGATCGCCTCGAGTATGTAGCTGGCGCGGCAGGTAGCTGTCCTGGGCGAGAATTGAGGCAAGCACCGGAAACCCATTGAAGGCCGTATTCGCGGCAAGCACCAGAATGGTCATCGTCGCAAAAGTGACGACGTAGAACGCGATCGAATGGCCAAATACCGCTCGCGCAACCTGTGCGATTACCGTGTCTTGATCTTGCACAATCGAACCGTTGGCACGTTTGAGGACGCCGTCGCCTGCACCGACGATGCGCACATTCGTACTCATCGCAAGAATCGTGACGGTGCTGAACATCGCTACAGCGATAGTTCCCATCAGCAGCAGTGTCGTCGCGGCATTCCGGCTCTTTGGCTTCTTAAATGCCGGCACCCCATTAGCGATTGCTTCAATACCGGTGAGCGCCGTGCAACCGGATGCGAAGGCACGCAGCAGCAAAAAGAAGAGCAACAGCCCGGTCGGCGCGGCCGAATTCGACACCACGGTATATCCCGCGGTCTCTGCTTGTAGATGAGCGCCGCCGAGATAACGAATCCCGGCGAATACGCCCATTCCGAGGATGCTAACAACAAACAAGTAGACCGGTACCGCGAACGTCTTGCCCGAGTCTCGAACTCCACGCACATTGACGAAGGTGATCAGCAGGATCAACCCAACGGCGATCCATAACGCATGTGGGCGCAGCGGTTGAATGGCCGAAACCAGATTGTCAACACCGGACGAGATGGACACAGCCACGGTGAGCACATAGTCAACGGCAAGTGCGCTAGCCACCGTCAGGCCGGCGTTCTTGCTGATGTTGACGGAGGCAACTTCGTAGTCGCCACCACCGCTGGGATAGGCACGGACATTCTGCCGATAGGCAGAGACCACCACCACCATGACCATAACCACCCCAACCGCTGCGTACCAGGTGAAATGGAAAGCGGCTATTCCGGCAACGGCGACAACTAACATAATCTCTTGCGTTGCGTAGCCCACCGACGACATTGCGTCACTGGCAAAGATCGGCAGCGCGAGCTTCTTGGGCAGCAACGTTTCGCCTAACGTATCGCTACGAAACGGGCGACCGACGATAAGGCGTTTCAACACAGAACCAGCACTTGCCACGTGCGAAAGAGTACGGCGCATTCGCCCACTAATCTAGCGATAGGTGAGTGTTCATCTCATAAGATGTGCCACGCTTGCGTGTTGCCGGTGCGAAAACGCGGGTGAGAGTGCGCGAGGTGCCTCGCACGCGATACCGTTGGGCGCCGCGAAAAGTCGGCGAAAGACGAGGAGGATTCGCTTGTGAATATCGTGATCATGGGCTGCGGCCGAGTGGGTTCCACACTCGCCCACCGCCTCGACCGGCTCGGTCATGAGGTCGCGATCATCGACCAAAATGCCGAGTCATTTCGTCGTCTCGGTCCGAACTTTCGCGGTAATACTGTCCGTGGCGTCGGATTTGATCAAGACACCCTGCTCACTGCGGGCATCGAGAAGGCAAACGCGTTCGCCGCTGTCAGCTCCGGCGACAACTCCAATATTATTGCCGCGCGCGTGGCGCGTGAGACTTTCGGCGTGTCCCAAGTGGTCGCGCGGATCTACGATCACAAACGCGCCGAGGTGTACGAGCGGCTCGGCATTCCCACAGTCGCCACCGTGCCGTGGACAGCCGACCGACTTTTTCGTGAACTCATGGACGATAAGACCGAAGAAATGTGGCGCGATCCCACAGGCACGGTTTCACTCGTTCGAATTCAATATCACGGAGAATGGGTGGGCCGGAAATTAAGCACATTCAACGCAGCGACCGGCCTGAACGTCGGTTATCTCACCCGCTTCGGCAAAGCGATCTTGCCCACGGCGTCCGCGGTCATTCAGCACGGTGACGGCATTTTCGCCTTTAGTACCGATGGCACCAAAGCTGGCGCGTTGAGCGCGGCAGCGAACGCACCGGAAGAAGGCAACTGATGCGAGTCGCTATCGCCGGAGCGGGCGCTGTCGGTCGCTCAATCGCGCGTGAGCTGGTGGGCTACGGGCACCAAGTTCTGCTGATCGAACGAGACGGCGAAAAAGTTCAGCCTTCCGATGTGCCAGAAGCCGAATGGATCCACGCAGATGCGTGCGAGTTGGCTTCCCTTGAAGAGATCGCGATTCATACCTGCCCTGTGGTCATCGCTGCAACCGGCGACGATAAAGCAAATCTCGTCGTTTCGCTACTGGCGAAGACAGAATTCGGGGTGAACCGAGTCGTTGCTCGTATCAACGATCCACGCAACGAATGGCTCTTCACTGAAGCCTGGGGGGTGGACGTCGCGGTGTCGACTCCTAGGGTCCTGGCCGCGCTAGTCGAGGAGGCTGTCGCGGTAGGTGATCTGATCCGGCTGATGCGCTTTCGCACGGGTCAGGCAAACCTGGTGGAAATCACGCTGAGTGATTCCTCGGCCTACGTCGGAGCACCGGTTTCAGATCTCTCATTACCTCGTGACACGGCCCTCGTCACGATTTTGCGTGGTGACCGGGTAATTGTGCCTACCCCCGACGAGCCTATGGAAGCAGCCGATGAGCTGCTTTTCGTCGCCAATTCTGATGCTGAGCAGGCACTTCGAGAACTGATGACGATCGAGACGACCCAGTCGTCTTAATCGGTCTCCTCTTGCCGCGGCTTCGATCCGTGACTTCGTCGTATAGGGTTCGGGATGTCGCTGCGCACGGTGCGTACAGCAAAAAAAGTGAGGGCTACGAGTCCGAAGGTGAGCGGATAGCCCATCACCACGCGGAATACCCCGAGCCCGGTTGCGGAGTCTGCGCGATATAGCAAACCTTCAAGTGCGAATTTGACCAAGAAGGTTGCGCCCCACGCAATCGATGTCCAGGTGTACACCCGCATTGCCTTGCGGTCGCTGCGCCACGATTGTTTCGCGGGGCTCAAGAAGTTCCAGATCAATCCCACGAGAGGCCAGCGGACGAGCGCCGAGCCAACAAAGATCAATCCTAGAACGCCGGACCGGACGATTCCGAGCAAGAAGAACCCACGTGCCTGTCCAGTCAGTTTGGCGATCAGCACACAAATCGCCACCACGAGTAGACCGCTTACCGCCTGCTGCAGCTTCTGATGGCGCATCAGTCGAACCAGGAAGATCAGGACTGCCGCGCCGACACCGGCCCATATAGCGCTCGGCAATCCACCGATGAGGTTGGCGACTACAAAGGCGACCGCTGGGAGCCCGCTATCAAAAATGCCGCGCCAGCCACCGATAGAATCGACGACCAGATTCCGGATTGGCGGCGGCGGTGCGTCAGGCGGGGGCTCAGGCAGTGGTGGGGATGAGTTCATACCACGGGTTGTAAAGGGTCGATTCGCCGTGTTGTTGAGCAATTCGGCCGCGCACTATTAACTCACGACCTGGTTCAATTCCGGGAATTCTTCGCTGCCCCAACCACACTAATCGCAGCGAGCCGCTGCCATCGAACAATTCAGCGCTCAGGGTCGGACTTTGCTCGCTCGGCTTGTACTGAATCGACCGAATCCGGCCAGCGACTCGCACATCCTCGCCCCCGATCAGATCGCGACACGTGCAGCACCCGGAACGAGTTGCGGTGTCTTGCAAGTCTTCAGCATCAAGGACATGCGTGTCAGTGGTGAGTCGGTGCACCAGTCGGCCAAAAATGCCGCGGGCACCCGGCGGCGAAATCCTCGCCGCGTCAGTCGATGTCGCCATGTCGCCCAGAGTAGGCCCATTGATGCAGACGCGCAGTGGCATGGTCCTGATCAGATTGATACGCAGTAGGACCCTCAGGAGTCCAAGTCATCGTCGAGCACCACATCAGCGTCCTCGGCACCATCTTGCAACTGCGAAGCGAGTTCGGCAGAAAGCATCAGGGTGAGCGGTTCACGCACTGGTTTCGGCTCGGTCCCCCGCGATACCACGACGCGGCGCAGAACCTCCAGCAGCGGCTCAGCCGCGCTCGCATCGGAGCCGGCCGTACCGGCAAGTAGCCCCCGTAAGAACCAGCGCGGTCCATCGACACCGATGAATCGGGCGTCTTGTAAACCGCCTGGACCGGCAATCTGTCCTTGAATCTCGCGCCCGAACTCGCCCGCCGCCAACGTATAGGTTCCGCCGCCGCGCTTAATCTCGGCGCAGATGTCTTCACGAATCGTCTGCCAGGCACCTCCAGAACGCGGCGCCGCAAACACGCTCAATTGCAAGATCGCATCGTCGTGCATGACAGTTACTGCACCCATAGCGCCGTCGGCAGCGATTTCTAGACGCACATTGAAACCGTCAACGATCGGTATCTTCAATGCGCCGAAGTCGAGCATCTTTTCATCAGTGCCGGGTGCATCGGCGATGTCGTACGGTCCGTCGGTGGACCGCTCGTCGAGCGCAGCGCTTGTCGGCGCCTCGGGCGGCACTCCGCGTTCGCGCAGACTGCGGTCGAATTTGGAACGACGACCAAACATGTGCGACGGCTCTCCTCGTGGCTTAGATATAACTGATAGTGAACAATGCAGACCTCAACGCTAACCCCTCGCACCGCTCACACGCCTAGCACACCCACACTCAGCGACCGGTTGATCCGTGACCTTCGGTCCCACGCGCGGACCCCGCGAGCTGTTCGACAATGTCAAATGTTGCATATTCGATACGTTGAATGAGCAGTTGAGCGATCCGATCGCACCTAGCTATATGGACATCTTGCTGACCCAAATTAATCAGATTCACCTGAATCTCGCCCCGATACCCGCTGTCGATAGTGCCTGGTGCATTGAGCACGGTGACGCCCGTGCGTGCTGCCAGTCCCGAGCGGGGATGAACCAGACCGACGTACCCAGGTGGGAGTTCAAGACAGATGCCGGTCGGCACCAGGGCACGCATGCCAACCGGCAATGCGATCGACTGCCGCGCAAAGAGGTCGACTCCTGCATCGCCCGGATGCGCGTACGACGGCACCGGCAGGTCCAGGTCAAGGCGCCGCAACGGAATCGGAATCGCGGGCACCACACCACTCTAGCGTGGGCTCGCACTAGGGTATTTGGCATGTCCGGAGCCACTGCTGAAAATCCCGTTCGCGGCTATCGCGAACGGTTAAGCACCGCCTGGTGGATTTGGCTCGTTGTCTTGGGTATGGCCGTGGTGCTCGGAGCCGAAGTATCCTCAGCACTGCCGACGATCATCGCGTGGCCGATATATGCAATTCCGCTGGTGCTCACCATCGCGGGAATGGCTGCCATCAATATGGGCCAGGTCCAGATCCGAGATGGCGTCATTGAGGCCGGTGGTAATCAACTTGACATCCGCGAAGTTGCCGCTGTGGAAGAACTCGATCCGACCAATACCGCGCGGACACTCGGACCAGATGGTGATCCGACGGCCTGGGCGTTCACCAGACCGTGGATCCATACCAGCGTCAAAATATTGACCACAACCGACGATCCGCCGTACTTTTTAATTAGCACGCGGCAGCCGCAGATTCTCGCCGCGGCGCTCATCGCGGCGGCGGCACAGGCTGCGGACTAACCGTCAGCCTATTGTGACCAGTTCGTTGTAACGCTTACGCCGCGCAGTCACGACAGACCAACGGACCATTCGTTGCGGCTAAGCGACTACGGTGATGCACAAGGAAACAGGTCGAGCACGTGAACTCGTCAGATTGTTTTGGAATGACCTGAACGGTGAGTTCTTCACCGGAGAGGTCGGCGCCGGGTAGCTCGACTGGCTCGAGATCAGCATCGTCGACATCGATCGTGGCCGACTGAGACTCGGCACGTCGCGCCTTCAGTTCCTCAAGTGAGTCCTCGGCGATTTCATCGACATCATTGCGACGCGGTGCGTCGTAATCGGTTGGCATGGTGCTTGGCTCCTCATGAGATTGGGTGGTTCGGGAGTTTCGTTCGGGGGGTTGACTCGGGGGTTTGGTTCGGGTTAGAGCGTTGCGATGTTGCCAGAGTTTGGTGAATTCCCGACGCAGCATTGGTGGATCGCTCAATGGTTCGAGGGTGTGGGTCAGGCCCGCCTTTGGACCCGCGGTGGCTGCCAAGACACCCATGTCCCCGATAACCACGAAGCAGCAGAATTAATTCCCTGACACATCGGTTAAGCGGCTCGTTGAGCTTATTGATTGACCACTGACGGCGCGATAGTACATCAACTCAGATGAAATGGGAAGACTCCACACCTGCCGCGCGGCATACCAAGTTCTGCGAGGCTTAGGGGCAGAATGGCACGACAGATGTCCCAATCGCATACCTGCCACGGAGGGTCCACGTGACCGCGGAGCAACGTCCAGCACGCCGACCCGGCGGCCGTCGTCCTATACCGCCGCTTATTTTCTTACTTGTATTAGCGATCTTGGCCCTCGGCGTGTGGTGGAAAGTCATTCATAAGAACGAAAAAGCCAGCAGCACACCAGCAGCTTGTTCAAGCTCAGCGAGTCCCGATGTGGTGGCGAAGTTAGCTACTGTGTCGACCATCAAGGTCCACGTCCAGAATGGTTCAAGCCAAGCGGGTCTGGCAGCCGCGATCGGTACTGAATTAACGGGCCGCGGATTCACGGTGCTCGATATCGG
Organism: Antricoccus sp.; assembly: GCA_039923595.1. Lineage (GTDB taxonomy): Bacteria > Actinomycetota > Actinomycetes > Mycobacteriales > Antricoccaceae > Antricoccus. The sequence goes on from JBDTCL010000097.1 coordinate 6,753, forward strand.
CAACGCACCGGGTAACGCCGAGATCACTACTGCCGGCCAAATCCAGTACGGCCCGAAAGGCGACTTTGCCGCTGCCGTGCTGTCGCACGAGATGATGGGCTTTGAGCTGGTGATGATCAAATCAATCGCCGACGACTCGGTTACTGTCGTCGCGGGGCAGGCTTATCAGGGAATGACCGATCCGACAAAGGCCGCGGCTCTGGTCAAGTTAGAGGCCGAGCGCCAAGGTAAAATCCAAGCTGGCTGCAGTTCTGCTGCTCTGCCACCGGTCAACCCGCCCGCCAGTTCACCCTCAGCGGCTCCGAGCAGTCCGGCGCCAAACTCCTAGGACGCAAATAGCTACACTCGATTGTGGGCCTGATTTACCATCGCGACAAAGTCGGTAGCGACCGACTGAGCGGCGCCTAAACAAATTCCGTCGATCTTGGACGGTGTTTGCACGACGCACCCCGCTTCGCGCGCGATCAACGCGCCAGCAGCGAAATCCCATTCATTGAGCGCTTCTTCGTAGTAGGCGTCAAGCCGACCATCCGCCAAAAAGCACAGGTCGAGCGCCGCCGATCCGCTCCGCCGAATATCTCGAACGCTATCGATGAGCTTGGTCAATGCTTCGGCCTGTCGGCGTCGCCGAGCAGCATCATAACTAAAACCCGTACCGACCAAGCTCACCGCCAACGACGCTGGCTGCGAGCACTGAATCGGTCCGTCATCTAGGAACGCTCCACCGTCGCGCGTGGCATAGTACTGCCCCGTTACCCCGCCACGGGTGACGACGCCGACGACCACCTCGGGACCGAGTTCGGTGTCTAGTTCAACGGCGATGGAGACCGCATAGTGCGCAATACCGTACAAATAGTTCACCGTGCCATCGATGGGGTCGATTATCCATCGCACTCCAGAGCTCCCGGGCCGCTCACCTTGCTCCTCACCCGTTATCGCATCCTGCGGGCGGGCGGCCAGAATCTTTTCGACTAAAAAGTTTTCGCATTGAATATCCATGGCCGTGACGACATCGACTTCGGACGACTTCGTCCGTACGTGGGTGATGGCCGCACGCCGTCCTTCGCTAATGAGCAAGGCGGCGCGGCGACCGAAGTCTTGCGCCAAAGCCAGCAAGTCCGCGATCATGGGTTCAGGTTCCGATGCAGAGTTCATAAGGTTATCGGATCATACGAGCACTTCAGATGCGTGCTCCGCCAGGAACTTGCCATCTCCAGCGTGTAGCGTCCGATTTGTCGTTCGCTTCACCCATTGGCTGTTCATTACCAGAGACGAGGCCGCACATGTCTAAACAGAAAAACCAAGGTTTTGGGATTGATATCGGCGGCAGCGGAATAAAAGGTGCCTGCGTCAATCTGAAGACCGGCGAACTGACGACTGATCGGCTTCGATTGCCGACGCCATCGCCGTCGACGCCAGAAGAAGTGGCAAAAGTCGTTGCGCACATCGTCGAGCAACAAAAGTACGAGGGCGAAGTCGGGATCACCTTTCCGGCCGTGATACAGCACGGAATCGCCCGCACGGC
>JBDTCL010000098.1:0-5257 GCA_039923595.1 Antricoccus sp.
CGTAGTAGCGCGCAGCTCAGGACCGCGAAGTGCCGACACGTTCCCACAACACGATTCGCCGGCTCACGCGACACGTTCAGCGGTGCCGGGTCCAGCGCCAGCAACTCGGCGACCAGCGCGGCAGCGGGGCGGATCTGGCTCGTGGCGAAGCGCTCGGGCGGCAGGCCCAGAGGTTCAGCGTCTAAGGCTTGGATGAAAAGACCGTGGACTGGAAAGCAGATGGCAGCCGGGTCCGCGCCGAGCGGCTCCAGCAGGGCTGCGCTGATGGCGTCCAGTGTCGTTAACGGACCAGGAACTGCGTAGTCGATGGATGGTGCCATGGTGGCGATCGTAAGTCAGCGGCAACCGGCCACCGCTGCCAGCATCCGAAGCGGCGCCGATTACCAGCGCGCTCCGGGGCGCTTCACTGAAGTGAATCCAGGCAGCCGTTTGGCCGAACCGCCCGATTGTCATTTGGAGATTGTCTACCGGGACGGCGGTTGCGGTGCGTCCGCGGTGCCTCGAGGGACGATCCAGTGCATGGGTTGAGCTGTCACCGAAGCGATGAGGTCGTACTCATGGTCGTAATGCAGCACGGTGACACCGTGTCGCTCGGCCGTGGCTGCGATCAGTAGGTCTGGTAGCGCTGCGCCGCGGTGCCCGCTTCTCGTGGCGAGTGCAGCCTGGACCTCCAGGGCGCGTTGCAACACCTCATCCCGCATGGCCAGCTGCTCGAAGCCATCGTGTAGCTGGCGTCGTCGGCGGACGTAGTCGTCTGGGCTTCGGGCCGAGAACAGCACTTCGAGTTCGACCATGGCACAAGTCGCGACCTGGCCGGCCTCGATCAGAGGGGAGAGCGCGGCGTCTACGACTGGACGGTCAAGGCGTGACAACGCGCTCGTGTCGGCCAGATATCGCGCTACTGCCGCCACGCGCGGTCCATCACCATGTCATCCGTAGCGTCGGCGAGGGCCCCAGCTCGAGCATCGTCCAGGAACTGTCGGCGCGCGTCGAGTGCGACCACCTGGGCAAGTGCGGCGTTGACGGTAGCCCTTCGTGCCGGTACCGAGCAATGCACGGGCGCGTTCGAGGAGTTCGTCGTCGGTGTCGATCAAAGTACGTGTCACCGGTATCTCCTCGGTCGCGAATGGATATCAATAGGGTGACTGATTTGATATCCACGCTGCTCGGTTAGCGATCGGCTATCGAACAACCGCCCCGGTCATCGTTCGGCATTCGGAATGCCGGTCGCGTCATTGTCGGCTTAAGGAACCCCGCTGACTACGGGTTCATCGTGGCAGGACGAACCGACGCGGCTGATAGCTACTCCTGTCGTGATTCTTGCTGAGGTGGTGATTCTTGCTGGGATGGTGGCGATGGCACTGACTGATTCAGTTGTGCGCGCATCATGGCTGTGAAGGTATGGATTGCTGCGTCGGCGGCCTCGCGGTCGTTGTCGATCAGGAAGTTGAACAGCACACCCTGCCCTACGGCCAGGGTCAGTCGAGCGAGTACGCGAGCGTGGGGACGGGACGTGACGGACTCGTACGCGCGCGCGAAGGCATCTAGGTGCTCATCGACGACAACTCGACCGAGATCATCTGCGTAGGGCCGCCCCGCCATGGCGTGACTGGCCAACTCGAAGTAGAGCGGTCCGAAGATCTGAGCGGTACTAACTGTTGCTTCCCAGTTTCGCCACCCCGCCTCGAAGGGGTCGGTTGTTTCCTTGAAGAGATTACCAATCATTGCCGCCTGCCTGATCGCGACCGAGTGCATCACCGCGGTCAGCAGATCCTCGCGTGAACCGAAGTGATAGCTGAGCATGCGTTGACTAGTCCCGATCGCTGTAGCCAGAGTTCGGAGGCTCGTGTCGCGGACTCCGTGCTTTGCGTAGTGCGCGATCACTTTGCCAAGTAACCGCTCGCGGGGCGTCAAGGCTTCATTCAGCGTGAGCCAGGCGAGCGAAAGTCTCGGCCTCAGTTTCGATCATCTGCAGGGCTTTACTCCCATAAAAATACCCAATGATAGGGCTAAGCGGGCCGCTCCATTCGATCTCTAGTTCCAACAGCGACCCGGTCTCAACCCCTAATATCGCATGTCTGGCAGTCGTCACCAACCCGACCGCACGTGCAGCCCATACGAAACCTGCATGCGGATGCCACTCGGTTATTTCATAGACGGCGGTAGCCAGACCTGGTTGCCGCACCCTGTACCGGGACCCAACCGCTGGGGGTCCCGCAGTCTGCATCGCTTCGACCGAAGTGATCGTCGGCAACACCTCAGGCCAGCGTTCGACATCACAGAGGAGTCGCCACAGCTCGCTAGCGGAAGCAGGGGAATGCGCACTCGAGCGCTGTCTGGTTCGCGTCATCGCGCAAGTGTATCAAATGATACAAAATGGAGGTATGATCCTTATGGCCACTGCCTCGATTTCGAGCCTCGCTCCTGTTCTAGTTCGTCTGCCCGGCGAGGTACCGCGACTCGGTGAGCCGCTGACTGATGAGTATTTACCGGTTCTGTACGTCGGGGACGAGGTTCGATATGGGCGCTATTGTATTTCAAGTAGTCGGAATGGTTGTTTTCGTTGTAACTGTTTTTGTCTGCGGTAGATCCATTAGAAGAAATCCAAACCTTGAATATGTTAAAAGACCCATTAGAATCGTTCATTTTTGCTATTGGCTTTTTCTAGTCTTACCGGCAGTAGTAGCGATAGTACATCCCGGATTGACACGTTTGGATGCGGTTCTGGCTCTAGAATCGATACCAGGAGGAGTCCCCGTGTTGGTACTCGGAGGCTTGCTGTTTCTAGTCGGATGGTATTACATGGCTGCCTCAAGCTGGCTTCTCGCCAAAGTAGGCAAGGGGGCAATGGCGTTTAAATTCCCCAAGCTCGTAGTGAGTAGTGGCGTATATAATCAGGTGCGAAATCCGATGGCGTTAGGTTCATACTTGTCTCTATTGGGTCTCGGCTTAATGGCACATTCCACTTACTTCTTCTTCTTTAACCTACTCGTGGTGATACCTTCACACATCTACTTCGTACGGTACTTCGAGGAGTTTGAAGTGGAGTTAAGGCTCGGCGAAACCTACATCGAATACAAGCAACGGACACCCTTTCTTATCCCGAAGAGGTCAGGTACTGCATAACAGCCCGAATGATGGAGCACACTCCGCAGACCGTGAAGCTCATTTGGACAAGGAACCCGGTAAGTCCATCCTGGCGCGGATGTCGCCCAGTCCGCGAGCGAGCAGCAACTGTCCACCGGGGTCCAGGGTTGCCCAGCTATTAGCCTCTGAATCCCACCGCCGCCACAGCCGTTGATCTGCTGACACCGCGACCTCCGCGGACTGACCTGCCTCGACTGTCGTGGCAGCCCAACCTACGAGCCGCACCGGCTGATCCGATTCGATCGGCTGGAAATACAGCTGAACAACTTCTCGACTGATCCGGTCGCTGGTATTGCGGATGGTGACCGATACCGCGATATCCCCCTCATGTGTTGAGTCTCTGAGTCGGGCGTCGGTGTATTCCCACGCCCCGTAGCCGAGACCGTGACCAAACCAAAATGCTGGTTCGGGTGCGTTGCCTGCGAAGTGGCCGCGATATCCGATGAAAGTTCCCTCTGTATAAGGCAGGTCGCCATCGACGGGCGTCACTGACCAAGCGGGTGACAGTGCGTCATCGGTCGGAAAAGTCGTCACCAACCGGCCGGCTGGTTCGAGCGCGCCAAGCAGCGCCGCCGCGATTGCATGGCCGCCCTCTTGGCCAGGCAAACCTGCCCACAGCACCGCGTCGACAGAGACTAGCCACGGCATAATCGCGGGGGTAGCGGCGTTTACCACCACAATCGTTCTCTTGGCCGCTGCGGCAACTGCCTCGACAAGGTCATTCTGGCGGCCGGGCAGGTGCAGCGTCGTCTTGTCGATCGATTCGGTCTCCTGTTCTTCGGTGAATCCGACCACAACGATCGCGACGTCGGCTGCCATCGCAGCAGCGACGGCCTCAGCGATGACCGTATCCGACTCGCGTGGAGCGGGCCGCGCGATGAGCCCAACAATGGCAACGGCGTTCAACCCGCCTCCAGCTGATGGGGTTCGCCGCCATTCTGCTTCGATAAGGCCGCCCGCGGGTACTGAGATACTTCGAGAATACGACGGCGGCGCCAACATGGCCTCACCAAAATTGCCCTCGGGCGCGGTCACCGAAAACTCGAAGCTCGCACTGCTCGAGCGCACAATCCAATTGCCGGTGCCGAGGCCACCCACTTCGAGCTCGCCTCCTATCGGGGTCCGACCGATGAGCACGACCCGGTCGATCGGCTGGCCGAAGTTGTCGTCGAATCCGAGTAGCAGCTGCGCCCGGTCATAGTGCCGGTCGGCCACTTCTGTGTGATCGGCGCCGTAAAGACGGGCACGCACGCCCGGCCTGTCGTCCTGAGGATCGACTATGAAACCCGGCCGAGCGGACACCGCTCGGTTGCGTACCTCGACACCATCGGTCACGCTGAGCGAGCCAGTGAGGATTGCAGCGAGGCCCTCGGCGACGCTCGTCTGATACGGCGGATTGACTTGCGCCGAGCCGCCACCCATATCGATAGTTTCCACCGCGTGTCGGCCAATCAGCGCGACCGACAGCTGCCGATCTAGCGGCAACACTCGATCATTATTCGTCAGCACAGTGATGCCCGCTGCAGCAAGTCGGTTGAGCTGATCCTTGCGCTCGGGGCTGTCTGGGGCTGGCTCGGGTGGCCAACTTCGCGAACCACCAAGTCGGCCTACGCGATCGGCCAGTCGCAGAACTCGAACGACGTGATCGTCGATCGCTGATTCGGCCACCTGCCCGCCCTCAACGGCCGCTAGTAGTTTGGCGCCCCACGGGCCGCGGGGGCCCGGCATCACCAGATCGAGCCCGCCGACTGCGGCGTCGATCGACTTCGTGGCATACCAATCGGACATGATCAGCCCGTTCCAGTACCACTCCAGTTTGACAATGTCGTTCTGCACATGCTGCTGCGCGGTTGAGGTGACCCCGTTGAGCCGGTTATAGGCGGACATGATCGACCAGGGATCTGATTCCTCGACTGCGATCTCGAACGGCAACAGATATAGCTCACGCAGCGTGACCTCGTCGATGATGCTGTTCATGGTGTCCCGCGCGGTCTCTGATTCGTTGCCGACGAGGTGCTTGAGACATGCGCCTATTTGGTTCGATTGAAGCCCTCGAACGTAGGCGGCGGCGAGTTTCCCGGTGAGCAGCGGATCTTCGGAATACGCCTCG
>JBDTCL010000099.1:0-3493 GCA_039923595.1 Antricoccus sp.
GTGATGGCTAACTCAATGAAGAGCGTCGGTACCGGCGATCACCACGTGATCTGTTTGCACGGTTGGTTTGGATCTGCAGGTGGTTGGGGCTATCTGCCCGAAGTCATCGACGACAAGACGTATACCTACCATTTTCCCGAAATGCGTGGCTACGGCGCGCGGGCGTCACAGACTGGCGAGTACACCATGCGCGAGTACGCGACCGATGCCCTGGCTGCTGCCGATTAAGCAGGCTTAGAAAGATTCTCCTTAGTCGGTCACTCGATGGGTGGCAAAGTTGCGGCATCAATGATGATGCAGGCGCCGGATAAGATCCGATCGCTGGTTGGTATCAGTCCGGTTGCGCCGGCGCCGGTGCCGCTTGATGCTGACTCGGAAGCGCTATTTTTCGGTGCCGCCGAAAGTGCCGATAGCCGCAAGATGATCCTCGATATCACCACAGGCAATCGCTATTCAGAACGCTGGCTGGGCTCAATGACGGCGCATTCACTGGACAATTCGACGGTCCCGGCATTTAGTGGCGCTCTCAAATCGTGGGTCGGCGATGATTACACCGCAGAACTTGGCGGTCCAGTGGCGCCAATTCTGGTCTTCGCTGGTGAGCATGATCCGGCGCTCTCGGCCGATGTTCTGCGCCAGACCTGGCTGCAGATGTATCCGGATGTAGAGCTCGTCGAACTCGCCGCCTGCGGACATTACGCAATGTATGAAACTCCAATTGCGTTGGTGTCTGCCATGGAGGATTTCCTCGACCGAAATTAGGCACGCAGATGTCTCAATCGGCACCGCATCAGGCAGCAAGCGGAACTGAACTCATCCACGACCCCCAGACGTTTGTCAGCGGTGCGCCGTTGGAAACTCTCGCGCGGCTGCGCAAGGGCAATCCGGTGGCGTGGGTCGAGGAGCCAGCCACCAAGGAACTACCAGCGGGGCCGGGGTATTGGCTGATCCTGCGTCATGGCGACGTCCAGTCAGTGCTTCGTGATCCTGCGACCTTTTCCTCAGCGACCGGGGCCACCCAGGTGAGAGATCCGGCGACCCCCGCAGACCTCACGTACGTCCAACGAATGATGCTCAATATGGATCCACCCGAGCATTCAAGGCTGCGCAGACCGCTGCAGAAGTCGTTCACTGTACGAGCGGTGACCCGATTGGAGGAGCAGATCGAGGCGCATGTCAGCGGTATCCTCGATCGGGCGCTAGTTGGTGCGGGAGCAGCGCTTGATTTCGCGAAGGATATCGCCGCCGATCTGCCGCTACTGACACTGGCCGATGTCCTGGGGGTACCACCGGAAGATCGACGGCTGATGTTTGATTGGTCGAACCGGGTAATTGGATTTCAAGATCCCGACTACGCCGCCAGCGCGCAGTTTGATCCAGCTGCCGGCACTGAGATGGCCCGCGCCGCGCTGGCCTTGAGACCAGTCCGGGGACCCGACGGCCGAATGCCGGATCCACGCAGCAGGCGAGGGATGTTGGATCTGTACGAATACGCCCACTTGCTTGGCGAGTACAAACGTGCCGCACCGGGCACCGATGTGATGTCAATATTGATGAATCAGCCCGAGGAATCGATCAGCGTCGAAGAGTTCGAAAACATGTTCTGGTTGTTTGCTGTTGCCGGTAACGAAACCTTGCGCAATGGCCTACCCGGCGGCATGTTCGCGTTGTTGGCGCACCCCGAAGCCCAACGAGCCCTGCGTGCTGACCCAACCAAAATTGATGTTGGAGTGGAGGAAATGCTCAGATGGTGGACGCCCGTGATGGTGTTTCGACGTACCGCGACCGTCGATACCTCGCTCGGCGGGGTCGCGATCAGCGCCGGCGAGAAGGTTGTCGTTAGTTTCTTATCTGCCAATCACGACGAATCAGTTTTTGATTCCCCCGATCAGTTCAAATTAGACCGGACGGACAATGATCACCTCGTATTCGGGTACGGTCCGCATTTTTGCCTCGGATCACATTTAGCCCGGGTGCAGATGCGCACGATGTTCAGACAGCTACTCGCTCGCACCTCATGGATCGAGAGTGCGGGCGAGCCGGCGTTACTACGCTCCTCGTTCCAGCGAGGAATCAAGCGATTACCCGTTCGGTGGAATTAGCCGCACAGATGACGAGTGGAGTTGCCGCTGTGTGGCTAGTGCTTGGTTCGCCGTCGGCCGGTCATCGTGCGGGCCACACCACCAACAAGCAGGATCCCTGCTGCGATCAGTAGTCCGTAGCTGGGCAGTCCTGTTAAGGCCAGCGAGGCGAACGCCGTCCTAGCGGACAACGTTTTCGTCGCCCGAAGAATCTATGTCGACCGCTACAGTGCGCTTAATTGTGTTCGCTGAGGGTGAAGATTAACCCCGCGGCGAGAGCTGAATGTTCAATCATTCCTTGGATCGAGGCGTTTTCCGATCGCGCGTGCGCACCGGACCCAACCGATCCCATACCGTCGATAACTGGAATACCCAGTGCGGCTACGAGATTGCCATCACTGGCACCGCCTACCGCGGCTTCGGCGATTTCCAGGCCCATCGCTGTGCCCACGCTGCGGGTGAGGGCAAATAATTCCCCGACGGCCGCCGTCCGCTCGAACGGCGGCCGGTGCCAGCCGCCGTCGATCTCGATGCTGATTCGTTCGTCAGTGACCTTAAGTGCAGCCATCGCGGTATTGATTCGCGCATGTTCATCTTGGGCAAAGGTGCGTGCCTCGACTTCGAGAACCGCCTTGCCAGCCGAGACGTTTGGCCTGCTTCCGGCGGCGATTGTGCCTATATTGACCGAGGTTCCAGCCTCAAGATTGGCGATCTGAACGATTTGGGGGATGAGGTCACCAAGAGCATGAATGGCGCTCGCCCCGACTGTGGGGTCCAGACCCGCGTGCGCTTCGATTCCGGAAACGGTCACGGTAAACCGGCCAATGCCTTTGCGGGCGGTTTTGACCTTTGCCTCAATCGAACCTTCGAATACGAGAGCCGCGACGGCACCGGCAACTTGAGATTTTAGAAACTCGCCCGACACGCGCGAACCGGTCTCTTCATCCCCATTGAGGAAGAAAATGACGCGCGGCGTGTAGCCCTCGACATGCTGAATGGCTTTGATCGCCCAGACTGCCTGGACGAGCCCGGTTTTCATATCAAAGACTCCTGGGCCGGTCATCGTGTCCGAGTCAATCTTGAATTCCCACTTTTCAGGCGTGTGCAGCGGCCACACAGTGTCGTAATGGCCGAGCAGCGCGATCGGAGGAGTATTCGACTCTCCGAACCGATATGTGGTGGCTTCACCAACTTGATCGGTGACAAGTCGCTCCACTGAGTCTGGCTCGCCGAGCCGTTCGACGATCCAGGCCTCGATTTGTTGGTGCGCCAGTTCAAGAGCCGCAAGGTCGTCACTGGGGCTGTCAATGGCGACAAGATTTGCCACATCAGCCACCATTTCGTCGCGGTGCTCCTGCAGATAACTAAGCAGTTGCTGGGTGGATTGTTGGTTAACGTCACGGTGGCGCATG
>JBDTCL010000100.1:0-14543 GCA_039923595.1 Antricoccus sp.
GCACGTCCAGCCGACAGTGCCTGCCGGATTTCGGCACTGATCCGCGGCGTAGGTGCCGCAGTGAGGCTAATCGCTGCCGATCCGGCAGCACGCTCTCCGACGGCTGCTTCAATCTTGGTCAGCGCGCCGGTGGCCGCGTCGCTATCGATTAGATCGGGAGTGGCTGCGAGAAAGCGCAGCGCGACAATCAACGCGGTCGCCTCTTCCCGGGTCAATTGCAGAGGTCGGTCGATTCCAGCATCGAAGGCGATCGATACTTGGTCGCCCTCATAAGCGATCTCGATCAACTCGCCCATCCCCTGGCCTGGAAGGCCACAGAACCACAGGGTGTTCAGATCGTTCTCGATTTGATTGGGGGTCGTACCAAATTCGGTGGCGAGTGAAATGAGCGTGACGCCCGGATGAGTCTGGATATACGGCACCAGCAAGCTCAGTCGACGCAGTTGAGCGCGTTGATCTATCCTCACAGACACTTCTACTGACCTCCGGCGGGTGTTACCGACTGCCACACGGCAAGTTCGGCTAACCGATCCCGTACGGCCGCACGCGCCGCGGCCGGTTCAAGAACTTCGACCTCGCTGCCATATTGGGATATGACTGAGGCCAGCTGCCTCAGAGTGGGAAACTGCACCACAATGTGATCGGTTGCTGCCGGCTGCGCCCCGCTGGCCATCCGGCGCAGACCGACCGGATCGCCAGAATGAATCTTGATTGTGGCGCTCAGCTGTGCTGGGTGTTGCTCGTCAGGTAAACCAGCGCGCAGGTCGACATCGTCTGGCCTTTCGAACGATCCCGGTTGCTGTGCCGGCTCGATCACTCCCACAATTCGGCTCAGTCGAAAGACTCGCTGAGCGCCCCGGTCGGTATCAAAGCCGCTGACGTACCAACGCGCGCGCCACGACACTAATCCCCACGGCTGCAGATGCCGCGTGACGGCACCTTCATCGACTGCGCCGCGATAGCTGAAGGTAATCGGGTCTCGATCTTGGACCGAGCGCAGGATCGCGTCGAAGGCTGGATCATCCGCGCGAATGTGGGGCTCGACGTGGCCGAGGGCCTCACGATCGATGCGTATTCCTGAGGCTTTGAGTTTCAGCAGCGCACCCTGAGCTGCTGACTCGAACTGGGCACTCTTCCATAACTCAGTAGCGATACCTACTGCCGCGGCCTCGCGCTCGCTGAGGTTGATTTCAGGTAGCTTTGCCTCGCGCCCCGCGATCCGGTAACCGACGATGTCTTCGCCCCAGCCGTTCGTACCGGTTTCGATCACCACGCCAAGCTCACGCAAATCGTCCTTGTCGCGATCAAACATCCGCTCGAATGCGACCTTGGCTTTGGCCGTGTCGGCGGGCCCGTAGGAAATAACAGCGCGCCTAATCCGATCGGCGCTGATGAACTGCTCCGTCGACAGTAAGCAGATCAAAAGATTGAGAAGTCGTTCATTTTTGGACGCAGCCACCCCCGACACGTTAGTGCCTGCAGGTCAGCAACGCGATAACCTCGCGGGGTGTCTGAGTCTCAACCTGAATCTTCATCCATGAATGAGTCACTTATCCGGTGGCGCGAAGGCGTTGTGGTTGGTTTCGCCAAGCGCTGGCGCGGGGCGACTGAACTTCAGGTCGAGATCACCGGTCGCGCGGACGAACCGGCATCAATTCCTGCCCAGGCGATCGCCTATCCGGCACTCGTCGGTGACCCTGAAATCGGAGACCGATTGCTGCTGAACACCACAGCGTTGGCGATGGGTTTGGGCACCGGCGGGTATGCGGTCGTGATCGCCAATACTTCACGCCTGCCACCGGACCGAGTGGGTCCGGGTCATCTTATTAAGGGCAGATATTTGCCCTCGCAAGCTACGGTCTTAGGAGTCGACGAACAAGACTCGCCGCACCACGAACTGATCGCACAGTGCACCGGATTGGCCGGTCTACCGGTTGTCGTCGCTGACCTGCATTCGGCGCTACCGGCCATTCTTTGCGGAATTCACGCCGATATGCCGCACGCCAAAGTGGCATATCTCTGGACCGATGGTGGCGCCTTGCCGTCCTGGTTCTCGCGCACAGTTGCCGATCTGGGTGATCGGTTGGCAGCGACAATAACCGTCGGGCAGGCGATGGGTGGCGACTTTGAGGCGGTGTCGATTCATAGCGCGCTGATCGCCGCGCGAGTCGTGGTGGGAGCCGATATCGCGATCGTCGCGCAAGGACCCGGTAATCTCGGCACCGGCACCCCCTGGGGATTCTCCGGCGTAGCTGCAGGTGAGGCCGTCAACGCAGTTGCGGCACTTGATGGCCGAGCGATTGGAGCGCTACGAATTTCCAACGCCGATCCACGTGATCGTCATATCGGTGTTTCCCATCACAGTACGACTGCGTTCTTCAAGGTGGCGCTGAGCGCGATTGACATTCCAGTTCCGGATCTGCTCGATGCTCAACTAGCAGCTGCCGTTGACCGAGACTTGGCGAATCTGCCAAATCGGGCGCGACGGATTAGGGTTCCCATTGAGGGCCTCGATGCGGCGTTGCGCTCCTGCCCTGCGCGGCTCTCGACGATGGGCCGCGGTCTCGATCAGGACCATGGCTATTTCTTAACCAATGCCGCCGCCGGTCGTTATGCGGCTGGCATGCTTAGGTAATGGGAATTGAACATAAAGCAACCATTGAGGGCACACCAGAGGAAGTTTGGGCGTGGCTCGCGCGCTCCGGCGCAATCCACCGCCTAGTGCCGCCTTGGCAGCCGATGCGGGTGGTGAGTGAAGCAGCGTCTTTGCGCGATGGCGTCGCGAAATTGCGAGTCGCTGGTGTCCCCTGGTCGGCCAAGCATCAACCAGACTCTTTTATCGATGGCGAACAATTCGTTGATCAGCTGACTTCCTTTCCATTGCGGCTGGTGAACCCGTGGCGACACACGCATCGCATCAGCGGCGAGAACGGCGCCACGATCATGTCCGATACCGTGCAGACACCTGTGCCAGCGGCAGCACTACGCGGTACCTTTATCTACCGCACCGCTCAGCTCAATGGCGATTTGGCTGCCCACCGACAATGGTCGAGCAAACCGTTGACAATCGCCATGACAGGTGCATCGGGCGTGATCGGTACCGCACTAAAGGCAATGCTGAGCACCGGCGGCCATCGCGTGATTGCCCTCACCCGTGGCGCAGCGCACGGCCCAGACTCACGTCAGTGGGATCCGACGAATCCGGCCCCAGATCTGCTCGACGGCATTGATGCTGTTGTCCATCTCGCTGGCGCAAGCATCGCTGGCCGGTTCACCGATGAGCACAAGCGCGTGGTCCGCGACTCGCGCGTCGGCCCAACCCGCAAGCTTGCTGAGCTTGCGGCCAGCGCCGGAGTTGCCACCTTTGTCAGTGCCTCAGCAATCGGTATTTACGGCGCTGACCGAGGCGATGAAAACCTCGATGAAAACACCGCACTTGGCGATGACTTTTTGGCCGAGGTCGTGCGTGATTGGGAATCCGAGGCGCAGTTCGCGGCGCCTGCCGCGCGCGTTGTCCAGGTCCGGACCGGAATCGTAATGACACCAAGGGGCGGTTTCCTGCGCCAAATACGGCCACTATTCACCGTCGGTGTCGGCGGTCGCCTTGGGTCGGGTGAGCAATGGATCAGTTGGATCGGGATTGATGACATCCTCGACATCTATCTGCGTGCTCTTAGTGATGAAAACATGGTCGGTCCGGTCAACGCAGTCGCACCGCATCCGGTCCGCAATAGCGAATTTACGAAGACTCTTGGGAAGGTAATGCATCGCCCCACGATGATTCCGGTGCCATCGTTTGGTCCAAAATTGCTGCTGGGCGAGGAAGGCGCCGAGGCGATCGCGGAGGCGTCGCAGCGAGTCGATGCCGCGGTCCTGACGAGTCTTCGCCATAAGTTTCGGCATCCCGAGTTAGAGGCAGCGCTACGCCACCTCCTTGGGAAGTCGTAGCGACTAATACCCAGCCCAAGGTCCACCGTGCTGATCAGAGATGCACGGTGGCCCTCCCGGCGGCAAACAGCCATGGAGAACTTCGGCAAACGAATGTTCGACAATTTGGCATCGGGTAAATGCCTAACGTATTTGTATTTAGGCGGTGCATAACTGGGTTCGCCATTGCGGATCAGAGATGTGCCCGAAGTAGCCAGGCGCGGGCTGACGGCCCGAGCGGCGGCGCGCGGCCAGTCGCTCAACGCCACCTGCTTGAGCGATCGCGCACACCCGCGGCCGCAAAGTCGAATGCGATGCGGTGAACATGGCGCCGAGTTCGACATCGTGCAATCCCGAGGTGCCCAGAGCAAGACGTGCGCTCACCGCAGACTTCTGCCATTGTGGTGCGATGGTTGACGCACGTCCGAACCTCGAACTAACGTCGGTAACGATCTGCACGCCCGCTCCCCGCGACGCGGCAGCCTTTTATTCTCGTCTTCTCGGCGCGCAAATCACCGCCTCGGAGTCTGCCCGGCCCGGGAAGCCTCAGGAAGATGGGTGGGCCCAACTGAAGACCGAGCGACTCACCCTCAACTTCGAGTACGAGCAATTCTGGAGCACCCCGGTGTGGCCAGCGCAGGTCGGTAAGCAGACCGCGACGCAGCACCTAGACATTCGGGTCCGCGATCTTCCCGCAGCGATCGACTGGGCGCTGAAGTGCGGCGCACGGGAAGCCACCGAGCAACCACAGGGCGGTGTGCGGGTCATGGTCGACCCGCAGGGCCATCCCTTCTGCCTGTTCGCCTAGCCGTTGGCAATCGGACAGGGTGTCGCAATGAACAGCGGGTTGACGGGCAGGCGCATTTTAGACGAGGTCGGGTCGCGATCTGTGTCACCGACTGCCGCGAGCAGGGTGTCCAGTGACAGGTTTGGAAGATGGTCCAATGCCGCCAGCCCACCTCCACTTCATTCGTCACGCGCAAGCGGCGGAGTCAAAAGTGACGATCCGGCGCTATCAGCGCTCGGCAACTCGCAGGCTGTGGCCTTGAGCGGGCGGCTGGCCAGCGCCGGGGTGAGCAGCATCCTGCACAGCAGACGCCGACGCCGACGCGCACAGCACACTGCCGAGCAGCTCAGCTCGCTGATGCCCGTAGTAACACTCCAAAAGTCTGATTTTCTCGACGACCGAACGCCCGTCCCATCGCCTGCGCACTGGCAGGACTATCGCCAGAAGTAGGAATGTTGGTAATTGGCCGTCACCAGCCCCAATCACCAGTAGCTAGGACTTGAGTCGATCGAGTTTGGTGACCACAAGGGTGTCCCCGGCTCGGGAGGCGGCTAGCGCTTCGCGTAGGCCAGATCGATCTCGGTTGCGGCCGGTGCGGCCGTGATCGACGTAGATCCGCTTGGGCGTGACGCCGAGCGCGGCGAGGCCATTGTATTGCGCGGTCAGGTCTTGGTTGTCGGTCGAGCAACCGGCGTGTATCCGATCAGCATGACGGCCATGGCGCGAACTGTGCCGGTCGAGCTACCTTCACCTGGCATTAAAGCGGACGGGTCTTATGGGACTTGGCGCTTAGCGTCGTCACGAGGGTCTCGATGTCGGTCCGATGACAGGCTTGGTGACCCGGTGAGCGTTCCCCTTACGGCGTCGATGGCGGCCAGTTCCGAGGTTTGCCATTTGTTGTCGGCCTGAACCGTGGTCGTGGTACCTGGTTCCCGACTCGCAAAGCGGCGACGTTGGGGGTGATGGCAGGTTGGTGGCATGCGCATTTTGGTGTTCGGGGCCGGCGTCATTGGAAGCGTGTATGCAGCGAACCTGCTCCGCGCGTCACACGAGGTGACGCTGCTGGCACGTGGGCGCCGCCTGGAAGACCTGCGTACCCATGGGCTTATTCTGGACAACGCCGAATCGGGGCAGCGAGAGGTGTGGCCGGTCGCTGCTGTGGACGCACCAGCGCCAGACGGAGAATATGATCTGGTTCTCGTCGCGGTACAGGCCGAGCAATTCTCAGCTACGCTGCCCGTCCTTGCTGCATTGCGTGACAGCGTGGATGTGTTGTTCTTCGGCAACACCATCGGCCAGTCTTTGCAGCTGCGAGACGCACTGGGCCGACGAGCTTTGTTCGGGTTTCCTGCCGTTGCTGGCGCTCGTCACGGCGACGAGATCCGCTACGGGCTGGTCAATCAGCAACAGACGATGCTTGGAGAGATCGACGGAACGATTTCCGACCGGGTACGGCGACTTCGCACGATATTTCGTGAGTCTGGTTTCTCCACGACGATCAGCACCGACATCACTGGGTGGCTGATTGGTCACACCGCGTTCGTCGTCCCGATCGCCTTCGCCCTCTATCGCGCCGGTACCGACCCGGCTCGACTGGCAGCTGATCGTCACACCCTGCGATTGATGGTGCGGGCAACCCGGCAAGCGTTTCGCGCATTGGGCGAGAAGGCTCAGATGCCGCTCAACCTACGGACCCTGTATCGCTTACCGACGGCAATCGTGGCCGGCTACTGGAGCCGCGCACTCGCTGGCCCCGCGGCGAACTGTGGTTCGCTGGGCACAGCCGCGCCGCATCGGAGGAGATGCACGCCCTAGCCGAAGTGCTACAAACTGAGCTCGAATCGACCGAGCGCCCAACTCGACACCCTTCTGACGGCGAATGGGGCATAGTCATTCCGCTTTTGGCTCCCTCTGCGCCTCCGGACGGGGATCCGCTGGAGGTACCTCCAGCGGACGCCAGGCGGGTGCGCGAGATCGCTGAATAAGGAGGCACCAGAATTCACTAGCCAGAGCGGGCGACTTCGCTGATATGCGATTCGCTAACGCGATCACTACTGACCGCCCTCGTCTCAGCGCTCAACGTGTCCAACTCCACCCCTGCGTCCGATCGGTCAACACCGTACGAGCGCAGAGTGCCTCGTAGCCTCGTTGCATCTTTGCGAACTCCGGGTCGAGCACAACCGCTTCCGCACTTTTCATGTCCTCGATCGCAGGCGACAAGCACCTTTTCGCCTGCACCCCTCCGCAGCAGGGCCACACTAACGTCAGTCAAAACCCGATCATTCTGTCGGTCATTCGATGCCGACTGAACGACCTTCATTGCCAAAGTCTCCGCTTGGCGCTACAGAGCCACACGATCCTCATTGAGAAGTCCTGGCGCATCGTCGGAGCGGGTCTTCTTCACTCATGAAGCTACGGACGGTGTTATCTGCGTATGGCATATCAGTAGTCAGTACCTGACCGCAGACGCATTACATATTGTCCACGCGCGAGAATCTAGCCTCCAAGCCGTCTCGATAGCCGATACTTTTCGACGCCTACTCCCAGGACTGCTGCTGAGGATCAAGGTGTCGTCGCAGTTCCATTGCGTCGTGGAGGACTCGACCGACAACCAGGACGTCGCCGTCGCGTCGGCAGATCAGGAAGTGCCGCGGGTGGTGAACAGCTCCGCCAGGCGAGCGTGTGCGACTCTGCGCCAGATGCCAGGAGAACACCCCGTCGCCCAGCTCCGGGCGGGCCGTCTGCCCCACCTCGTCAGTGCGTCTTGCCGCGTCTCGGATGGCCGTGGCGATCAGTGCCTCGTAGCGCTTGCGTGCTTCTGCTCCGAACCGGTCGTGTGACCAGGTGAGGATGGAGACGATGTCGTCCTGGGCGGCGTGGGTCAGGCGGTATCTCGCCATCAGCCTGCTGGTCGAGTGACCGAAGCGCGGGCGCCAAGCTGCGCAACGAAGTCGTCGAGGGACTCGTCGTCGATTTCGTCGAAGCGACCCGAGGCGAGATCCGCCCAGCCCTGCTCGGCGGCTCTGCGCAGGACGGCAACCTTGGCCACCTCTTCAGCTTCCGCGCGCTCCACGAGCCGAAGCCCTTCTCGCAGCACTTCACTGGCGTTCTGGTATCGGCCAGAATTCACTAGCGACTCAACGAGTTCGTGCTGGTGCTGGCTCAGAACCACGTTCCTCGTCGCCACAGCGACCACCTCCATTGGCAGTATATGCCATACGACTGGTCACCGTTCGGGTTACCAAGCCGATCGTTCTCGTGCGAATCTTGACACTATTACGGCCGGGGTCTCTAATCCAGCCGACCGGCCCGCGGGGCAGTGTCGCGGTGGCACGGTCGAAGCTGGTGCACTCGACAATCCAATAGCCCGCCAGCACGTCCTCGGTCTCGGCGTACGGCCCGTTGGTAACAATCGCGGCGCGCCCGGACAGCCGCCGGGCGTGTACCGGGGCGGCCAGCGCACGAGTCTCTACCAACTCCCCGGACTGTTCCAAATCTTGGTTGAAGTCATGCATGAAGGCGCCGATCGCGGCGAAGTCCTGCGCCGACCAGGACGATCCGTCACCGGATTTGCCAGCCATCGCGTCATAGTCCTGCTGCGAGACATAAGTCAGAATCATGTACTAAATGGTGTGCTCCTTCCCGTGATGCCATCCCTGTGATGACATTTCAATAGAGACGTCGAGACCGCCAGCCTTACCCGGACACCCGGCCAGCGCAACACACGAAACCAGACAGAGCTTCATCGGTCCTACCACACCTCGGGGCCGGCACCCGGTTCCGGTACCGGTGCCGGCTGACCGGCGTACGATCACGTCGATGGGTCCGGTCACCGAGTACCTCAGGACGGTCGATGAAGACGACCGTGCCGCACTGGCGCGTGTGTACGCGATCGGGCTCGAAATCGTGCCCGAGGCTGTTGAGGGCACAAGGTATTCCATGGCTGCTCTCATCTACCGCGGCAAGGGCCTCATCGCCACGGTGCGGGCAAAGAAGTTCCTGTCGCTGTATCCCTATAGTGGCGCGGTCGTGGCAGCCAACCTCAACCTATTGGCTGATTTTGAGACGACCAGCGGCAGCATCCATTACTCTGCCGAGCACCCATTATCGGAGGCCGTTCTACGGCGCATCGTCCAGGCGCGACGAGCCGAGATAGACGCTAAAGACCAATAAGAAGTCACGCCTGGCCAAACCGGACCACTGCACCTGAAAGCTCGACCCTGACAGCGCATCACGCGAATTAGCAACCAAAGCCTCCCGCAGCAGGTTCCTCAATCGAACAACTCCAGACCGTTCTCGCAGATCATCGCAGGCGTGCCGGTGCCTTCCGTCGCCAGGCGTCCTCGAGCAGCTCCTTGACCAGCGGACGGCTTGCCCGCTCGATCTCGACGACGACACACGCGAGCCGCTTCCCCCACCAGTATTCGGTGCAGGCGTGCGGCTCCTCGGCGACGGCGGCAAGTATGTCTTCCTGGTCGAGCATGATCCGCACGTGCTGCTCGTCGGGCACGGTCGCGAAGATCTTGCCGTCGATACGGAACGACCGCATGCTGTGATGGTCTTGCTCCACGGCTTCGGGCAGGCCGCGCGCAAGCTGGGCGACTTCCGCCAGGTCCATCGGTTCGGGTGGCACGGCTACGCCAGCTCCGTCCCCGAACCACCAGCGGTGGCCCTCCGAGTCTTGAGCGCCGTACTCGCGGGGCCCGTAGGGCTGGTCCTGTGGGGGGTGGTCGATCACAGCGCCCGCGGCGCGGGCACGCTCGTGCGCGGCCAAGATGTCGCAGTAGATGAGGACGGGCGTGATGCGTGGCGTGGCGGACATCGTTCGTCTCCTTTCCGACGGCGACGTCGGCCGCCGTCGATCACCTCGACCGTACGGCTCCTGGTGACCGGTCGATTGGACGAAACTGACCTCGCCCTCAACTCAGGTGCGGACCGGCCTCGCCAGGCTGGTCGGAGTGGTTCCGGTGAACTGGCGAACCTCGCGAATCAGATGCGACTGGTCGGCGTATCCGTGCAGGGCGGCCAGAGCCGCCCCGTCGGTGCTGCTGTCGCGCAGAGCGGGCAACACCGCGTTGAACCGGGTGATGCGCGCAAGCTTGTGGGGAGTCAGCCCGAGCTGACGGCGAAACGACCCGATGAAGTGACGCTCGCTCCACCCGACCTCAGCCGCCAGCCTTTGGATGCTCACCCGTCCGTGTCGGGTCACGATGCAGTGCCATGCCCACTCGATCCGCGGATCGACGCCGCGCAGATCATCCCCGCGCTGCAGCAGGACCGCGTCCAGCATTC
This sequence comes from Antricoccus sp., assembly GCA_039923595.1. Classification (GTDB taxonomy): domain Bacteria; phylum Actinomycetota; class Actinomycetes; order Mycobacteriales; family Antricoccaceae; genus Antricoccus. The sequence goes on from JBDTCL010000100.1 coordinate 10,007, forward strand.
GCGCGCGGGCAGTCCACGTTCGTTCCGTCGCGAACCGCTCGGGAATCTCGTCCACGGACCGGCCGAGCACGTCGCGGAGGGCCACCACCGATCCTGTCAACTCCGACAAGGGCACACCGAGCAGACGACGTGCTCCCGGAGGCGTCAACTTGAGGTCCAAGCACTCGATCGGACCCTCTCGCTCGATAACGTCGTGGGTCTTCGACAGGCCCGCGACGAAGGCCGGGGGGTGGCCGCCGAACGACTCACCCACGTTGATGATGATCGTGACCATTCCGCTCGGGTACTCGACCCAGCTCTCCTGACCTGTTGAGCCATCGACGAACCCGACGTGAGGCCGGGCGAAGTGCTCCCGCAGTGCGGGGTGGACCGTCAGCATCTGTGTGAAAGGTCCCGCAGGCACGGTCACCGTCTCACTGATCATCGAAAGACCTCCTGCCGCGCCCGCCACGCTACAACCGAATAACCGGTAGCGGATTGTCCTGCGGAACGGGCGCGTGTTGGTGGTTTGTTTCGAGTTCGGTGGTTATCGGAAACGCGGGTGCCGCTCTGACGGTGGCTGACGCCGCCGTAGAGGTGACTCTCGCACCTCCCGTCACATTTGTCATTCAGATCGCTGACACAGGGCCCTACCGGAGATGATGCACGGCGGTGGAGCATGAACACAGGTGGAAACAGAGGTAGAGCAGTGGAGCAGACCGATCATGAGGGGATCGCACGCGCGCTGAGCGAACACCCGGCGAAGAAAGGCGTGGTCTTCAATATTGCGGTCACGGTGCTGGAGATCGGTGGGGGCATCGGACTGTTCCACCTCGCCACGGGCATCGGCGGAAGCGACGTCGAGGCGTACCTGGCTGGCAGCATCGCCCCGCTACTGGGTGCGTTGGTGGTCTGGGTCCGCTCGAGGAAGTTCAGTGGCGCTTCAGCGGCGATGTTCACGTTCGTCGTGCTGTCCGCGGTGGTGGCGGTGGTGGTGGGTAGAACGGATCCGAAGGCGTTGCTTTACAAGGACTGTGCGATCACCGCGCTGATCGGTTTGGTGTTCGGACTGTCCTGCCTGCTGATGCCGCGTCCGGTGGTGTTCTATCTCGCCCAGCGTTACGGTACTGACGGGGCCCGTGAGGGGATGGCGGCGTTCGATAAAATGTGGGTCGCCTACCAGGAGTTTCGACGCGGCATATTCCAGATCAGCATCATCTGGGCGACGATCTACCTCATCCAAGCCGGCGGCACAGCCCTGATCATCGCCTCCACGACCTTCTCGACGGCCTACAACTGGAACCAGATCCTGCCGATCACCGCGTTCGTTGTGGCAATGGCCCGGACGGCGATTATCGCCCGCCACGGCCAACGCATCGGTCGTCAGGCCGCCGCAGACGCCGCAGGTGATCAGGAGAATCGCTCCACCTGAACCCGCCTGAGAGTTGCCCCGGGCCCGTCTGGATTGCCACCCCGGCAGACTCCCGTCCGTCGAAACGACACGCATTGAGAGTCCGTATACCGATCCCGCTACGACACGCGCATCAGTCCGGCCCACGACCAGTGCGGGATGTCCAAACCATCTGGGACATCCTCCGCCGATCGGTGATAGCGAGACATCGTTGTCGTGGTCGCCCACGCGAAGTAATCATGCAGCACCTGTCGGAGCCGCTCATCGTCGGCAAGGCCGACATCTGCCAGCGCCCGGTCGAAGCAAGCGATCGCTCGACGGTCCATCTCCTCGTGCGGCCCGTTCCCGCTGTGCATCCGCACCACCGAAGTCTCGTCCCCGTACTTGGTCGAGAACGTCATCGGGCCACCTAGCGCCTCAGCCCAGTAGGCGCCAAGCCGCTCGGTGTGCGCGGCATCAAAGCCTTGGCTGAACGCATGGCTCACCACTTCATCGGCCATCACCCTGGCATGCCACGCGCCAGCCAGGCGCAGCAGCCCATGGGCGCCGCCCGCAGCCTGGTACACCGTCTCCATAACGTGATGGTCGCATAGCGCCCCTAGCTGATCTCCTGGGGGACGACCTCGACTATCGGCCGGTCGCCATGCTCCGATGTTGGCTGCGGGCAAACTACCGCAGACTCAACCTCGCGGGTCTAGGATTTGATCATGGTACGGAGTGGACGACGTGGTGAATGACCGACGCAAGGCGGTGTTGTACGCCGCTCTCGCGGCTGTGCTCGCAGGTAGCTCGGCTCCAGTTGCTGCCGACCAGAACCGTCCGCCCGGCCTCCTGGTGGTAATGCTCATCGGGGTCGCTGTGCTGCTCTTTTTCGCTGGCTATTTTACCGGCTTGGCTCGGCGGTCAGGCCGGCGATGATTCTGAAGGTTCGTCGGCACTGACAGAGTGAACTTCGGTTTCGAGCGTTCTCTCTGGTGCGCGTAAGCGGATTGTCTTGCGAAACGGGTGCGCAGGGTGAGGTGACCCCTCCGCCGCAGGGTGAACGATAGATCGAACGGCCGCATCCACGACGGGAGTGTCCATGCAGATCCAGTTCATCGCCACCGTCGCCGTGATCATCGCCGATAGCAAGTCCTTTGGCGTGTGGCCTCCCGCGCAGGCGGCGCAGGCGCGTTTCGCCACACCCGAGTGGCCCGACCAGCACCCTGTCCCGCAAGCCAGCATCGAATTCGAGGTCGTCGGCCCCGCCGCCGCCGCCCCAGCCGCGGCCGAACTCGCTAACGTAGGGTTTTCGCTGCCGTACAAGGCTCGCCTCGAACCATGGGGTCAGACCGTGGCGCGAGTCCTCTCACCCGAAGGCTTGATCATCGGAATCTCCTACGCACCCTCGCTTCACTGACCCGAACCCGCCATCGTCTCGGTCGTCCCGCTCAGGGATCGATGACCGGGCACTGGTCGGCGACCAGACAACCAACGTGGCATAATGATGGCATGACTCGCGCACGATTAAGCACGACGGTGGATGCGACGCTCCTTGACGATGCGAGACGTGTGCGATCCGGCGTCACCGACGCGGTCCTCGTAGACGAGGCTCTGGCCGCTCTACTCGCCCGCCACCGCGCCGTCGAGGTAGACGCAAGCTACGTCGCCTACGACGAGCACCCACTCGACGAGCCGGACGAGTGGGGCGACCTGGCGTCGTTTCGACAAGCTGCGGCCGCATCTTGATGGCTCTTCCCGGCCGCGGTGACGTGTGGTGGTGCGAGCTGCCGCAGATAGGGCGTCGACCGGTCGTCGTGCTCTCGCGCGATGCAGTAATCGCGCGGCATCGCCGCGCATTGATCGCTCCGTGCACGACGACAATTCGGGGACTCGTCAGTGAAGTGGTGCTTGATCCCGCAGGCGACCCCGTACCGCGTCGTTCGGCGGTCAACCTGGACTCGGTAGAGAGCGTCGCTCTGACAGTGCTTGTCGACCGAATCGGCCGGCTGAGCGATGCTCGGATGCGTCAAGTCTGCGCCGCCCTCGCCGTCGCCGTCGACTGCTCCAACTGAGCCACGGCGGTGTGCCGGTTGCCGATCGGTGACCGTTCAGAAAACTATAGATCGGGCAGGGCAACATCGACAGGGTCACCAGCGCATTCACAGACCGATCCGTCAGCGTGGCCTCGACGCGGACCACCCCGACCGCTACCGTGAACCGATGAGATTCCAGTCCACGGTGGAGTTGGGCGGCAAGACCGCGACGGGCATCGGTGTGCCCGATGAGGTCGTCGCTGCCTTGGATGCCGGCCGCAGGCCAGCGGTACGGGTGACCGTCGGCGGCCACTCCTACCGGACCACCGTTGCCCCGATGGGCGGTCGCTTCTTCGTCCCACTCAGCGCTGACAACCGCGCAGCGGCCGGCGTCGCAGCCGGAGACGCCGTGGAGGTGGACATCGTCGTGGACGCGGCCGTCCGTGAGGTTGATGTGCCCGATGACCTCGCCGCGGCGCTGGGCACCGACACCGCGGCGAGCGTGTTCTTCGACGGCTTGTCCTACACCTACCGCAAGGAGTGGGTGCGATGGATCGAGGACGCCAAGAGACCCGAAACGCGCTCGTCGCGCCTAGCGAAGACCGTTGCCTCGCTGCACGCGCGGAAACGCTCTCGATAGACCCATCGGTGCCCGCTCGGGGATCGGTCTGCGGTGTGCATGCCGCAGCGGTGCGATCACCGATATACGTCGCTGCGCCGGTCGATGTGTTCGACCTCGACGAGGTGTGTGGCATCTCGGATCGCGTATACGACTCGGTAGTCGCCGCGGCGCGCCGAGTGGGACCCTTCCAGTTCGGCCCGCAGGGGTTTGCCGACGCGATGGGGGTTGGCAGCGAGCGGTCCGAAAATGAACTCCACGCAGGCGGTCGCGATCTTGTCGGGCAGTCGTTGCAGGTCGCGAGCAGCGCGAGCGGTGATGCATACCTGGTAAAACTCACTCACGCGTGACGACCGTACCGAGCTTTGACTTCTTCGTTGTTCACGAACCGGCCGTCCGCCGCGTCCGCGCGGCCTTCCCGGATGGCGTCCAACGCGCCCGGGGTCCCCAGAATATCGAGGGTCTCCTCGATCGAGGCGAGATCGTCAGCGGAGATCAGGACGACCGCAGGAT
>JBDTCL010000101.1:0-10985 GCA_039923595.1 Antricoccus sp.
GATAGCGATCGGTGCCGCGGCCCCATCGGGCAGCTAACGAGGAGAATAAGGGAATGCGAAATCGATTTCTATTTACGCTCGCCGTGCTCGCGGCGGGTGTCGTTGGACTGTCCGGTTGCGCTGCGAAGGATGCTAATGATCCGGCCTCGGTGACTCAGGTCAACGCGACTGCATCGAAATATAAGGGCGTGGAGTTCCCGACGCCGAAGGATCGACCGCAGTTCACGCTGACCGATCAAGCCGGCGCCACGTACGACTTCGGTAAGGAAACCGCCGGCGTTCCGACGGTCCTGTATTTCGGTTATACGAACTGTCCGGATGTGTGCCCGCTGATCATGGGCTCACTCGGCACTGCACTTAGTGAGGTCAACAAAAAAACTGCCGCTCAGATCCAAGTTGTCTTTGTGACAACCGATCCGGCACGTGACACCCCTGCAGCCCTCGCCTCATGGTTGGCGCATTTTGATGGCGAAGCACCCAAGAAGTTCATCGGTTTGACTGGCACGCTAGCGCAGGTCGAGGCGGCGCAGAAAGCGGCAGGTGTGGCGGTCGCTGAGGACAATGGCGCAACCCATTCAGCACTCGCACTGTTTTATAGCAAGGACAACAAGTCGTATATCGCTTGGGAAGCGAACGCGACTAGTGACGACATCAGGCATGATATGCCGCTGCTAGCCGATAAGTAACAACCGCGAGAGCGACCGAGCATTTAGTGGCGAACCGGCGAAAGACTCACTGACTGTCGGTCTCTCGTGCTTGCTCCGGTATGTATGCCGTTTAAGTTCGCGGCTGGAGCTGGCTGGCTCAATTCTCGATCGACGTATTTCTGCTTCGGTGGGGTAAAAATCGCTGACAACTGCCGCAATGCACGCAGTCGCGGATGGAGCACAGGCTTTTGTTCTGGATCGATATAGGTCGGCGGAAGCCACCACGGGAGCCCGTCGATCATGCGACAATTCCAGCCGAGTTCCTCCTCGCGGCGATTGTGATAACCGCAGAGCAGGGTGGTGGTCTCGAGACTGGTTACTTCGCCGCCCCACCAGCGTCTGCCGATGTGGTGGGCTTGGCAGTGTTCAGGCGGCGCATTGCAGGCGGGCATCGTGCAACCACCATCGCGCGCAAAGAGACCATCTCGGATGCCGGTGGTGACGTTGCGATATCGGCGTCCAACATCGAGGATTTGGCCCTTGGTGCCTAGGACGATGGGGATGACCTCGGCGCGGGCGGCGAATTTCCGGATCGTCGCGGCACCGAGGTAATGGCCGGTGCTCGCCCATCCGCCGCCGTGCCCACTTTGGAGCGCCTCAAGATTGACGGTGAGGTAGACCTGGGGCGCCATGCCGTTATTGACTGGTAGTTGGCCAGAGTCGAGCCATGCATCCGCGACATGGTGCAATGCGTCGTGCATGCGGTAATCAACTGGCCGGTTATCTTTGCCGTCACCATTTCTGGGTCTGGGAGTAGCAAGTGAATGCAAAAGCTTCTCAACCTTGAGGCCGGCCTCATCAGTGAGTTGACCGGTGACCTTGAAACCGCCGCGTCTGAGGCGAGTAAGGCGCAGATATCTTCTCGATCGCTGGGTATTGTCGTCGTCGAGGAACCCGTCGGGATGCAGCATGTTCACGATGTGCTGGGCAGCGCGCCAATACTGGGCTGGTTCCAGCGATTGTGCGAGTGCGACCAGCTGACGCTCTGCGTGAGCGATTTGGTCGTCGCGAAGGTGCCGCGCTTTATCCAGATAATCGGTCATATCGAGGGTAATGACAGTCTGCTCAGGGGTGATGCACCCAGATCGCACGGTATGCGCGAGGTGGGGCCGCCGCGGCGGAAAGGTTTGGCCGATGTTGTTACGTTGCGGTTGAAGTTGGTTTGCCTCGTGAACCCGTCGACGGGCCTCCCCTTGGCTGATATGGAGAATGGCGCTAATCGCGACCGCTGTGGAAGTGGTGGTTGCGAACGTTTTAAGATTTGATTCCTCGGCGGCAATTGTCAACACGTTATCGACCATTGGAATGCGATTCTTAACCTGCTCGACCGCTCGCAGCAGATCAGCGACGAGGGTGTTGGACGCTCCACCGAATTGCGCCGAATCGACATAAGCCAACAGCTGATCTAGACCGTCGCTGAAAGCAGTGATCGGAAGATCCGCCGGCGTACCTGAGAGCCGATCCAACCAGGATTCATTCATACGTACGATTATCGCAGGACCAGCAGACATGCAGATCTCTGTCCACAGGTTCAGTCGGCTCTGCTCGTGGTGTGGATAAGCTAGGGTCACCGCGACGGATTGTCGGTGGCCGGTGTACTCTGACGAATCTATTCAAGGGGCTATGGCGCAGCTGGTAGCGCACCTGCATGGCATGCAGGGGGTCAGGGGTTCGAGTCCCCTTAGCTCCACAATCTGAGCGAATCGCGATGTCCTTGAGGCCCGGCCACATGCCGGGCTTCTTGTTTTGGGGTGACGACCGGCAGTCCGGTTCGAGTGGACGGTGCCTTAGCTCCAGGTGCGTGCAATGGCGTCGCGCGCCCGAAGTGTGTTGTTGGGTCAATTGAAGATTCCGGTCTCAGTGTAAGAGCCAACGTCAAGTGGAACAAATCGGACTCAGCACCACTGCCATGATTCGGTGTCGAGATCACTCAAGAACATGCTCGTCGGACAAATCTCGCATGCGGTTGTTCGCGATGACGCCAGCAATTGATCTTGGACGTCCTCACGAGCGCCCGTTAGTATCCGCTGGTCAGGTCTGCGCTGAGCAGGTGACTGCGTTCTGGCCACAGTCGAAACTTCTGACCGAAATCGGACGACTATGGTTATCTGACTTCTTTACGCCTTCGCGGTGTGTTGCTTATGGTGGCGCTGCTGATTTGTGGCTGCACCTCGGCAGCAAAAACCCAGAAGGACCCTGCCCTGATCCAACCAGTGCCAATGAGCGTCACCATCACAATCATTACCGTAGCCGGATTGGGCCAGGTGATTGCCGATGGAAACGGTCACGTGCTCTATATGTTTCCGGTGGATGCGGGCGGTAAGGTGCGCTGCATCGGGCCGTGCGCCGGCACGTGGCCGCCCCTGGTGATCTCGAAAGATGGCCGAGCCAGAGCTGGCCCCGGAGTCAACCGCAGCGAGATAAGCACAACAACCGATCCCAACACGGGTGCCCAAGTGGTCACCTTTGGCGCCTTCCCGCTGTATCGGTATGCCGGGGATGTCCATCCGGGTACCGCGAATGGACAGGCGCTATTTCTCAACGGTGGGCCCTGGTATGTCATGAGCCCGACGGGCAATCCGATCACCACGGCATTGAGCACCTCATGAGCGCTACCCTCAGCCGTCGCGATTGGCTCACGGCCGCTGGCGGTGTCCTCGTTGGTGCCGCCGCCACCGAAGTTGGCAATTTGCTGACTCCCGACTCGATGCCCAGTCCGAAAAAGATCGCCTCGCCAGGGGAGGAGCTCATGGTCGAGCACGGAGTTCTCAACCGAGTTCTGCTCGCTTACCGGGAGATCAGCACCCAGTTGCAAGCGGGCATCATCGTGCCAGCGGAGGTGATCACTGATTCCGCTCAGATCATCCTTGATTTTGTTGAGAGCTTCCACGAGGGCCTGGAGGAGGCGTATGTGTTTCCGCGGGTGCGAAGCGGCAAACCCGACCTGGTGACGACGCTACTCACGCAACATGACCGAGGCCGCCACCTCACTGCATCCATCATCACCGCCTCGACCGAGAACGTGTCATTGCCGCCAATACGAGATGGTCTAGTTAACGCGATGAATAAATTCGTCCGGATGTACGAGCCGCACGAAGCGTGGGAGGACACCGTAATTTTTCCAGCATTACGCAAATCGAGCTCACCGAAAACACTAGATTTGCTCGCTGAACGATTTGCCGATCTGGAGAACAAGCAATTCGGTGACGACGCGCTAAGGAAGATGTTGCAGCGGATCTCTGGAATCGAGGCGCAATTGGGTATTGGCGACCTCGCGAAGTTCACGCCCTAGACGGAGACGTATCGCTCAGCGCTGCATTTCTCGGCGACTGTCGTCTTGAGGGTTGCGCACTGACAACTATCGGCGCGACATGGGAGCAACGCGATGTCGCAGCCGTGACCGACGTGTTCGGTGATGCTGTTGAGCGCGACGAATGAGGATCCGTGGTCTGTGTCGGTGACGGTTTCCTGTACGGGTTTTAATGGTGATGCGCAGTTGGGTGGCGTGTTGAGGGCGTTGGTGCATCCGACGGCGGTGTTGACCGCGAAACCGGAGCTGGTGGACCCGAACCTCCCACCGCGGCGAGCAGAGCGCGGTTGAGTTAAGCGGCTGGCGACGAATCCGGATCGGCATCCGCGAGTGCGATTGCCGCCCGAATCAATGTCAGGTGCGACAGTGCTTGTGGAGTGTTACCGGCTTGATGACCCGATTTCGGATCGTATTCTTCAGACAGCATTCCCACATCGTTACGTAAAGCAACCAATCGGTCCATCAATTCGTAGCCATCGGCGATGCGCCCAGATCGGGCATATTGCTCAACTAACCAAAATGAGCATGCTAGGAACGGGTACTCCCCAGGCGGCAGTCCATCAACGCTGCTTTCGGTGCGATACCGAAAAACGAATCCGTCGGTGATCAGATCCTTCTCAATCGCTGCTACCGTTCCGAGCATCCGCGGATCATCCGGCGCGCAATAACCTACCTGCGGCAGCAGCAGCAATGAAGCATCGACTGCCGTTGTTCCGTAATACTGAACGTAGGTATTGCTCTCGGTATCAAAACCTTTGGACTCGATCTCGTCACGGATTTTGTCTCGAGTCGCCGCCCACTTGTCGGCGGGACCTTTGAGCCCGAACTCACGCACCGCACGTACGCCGCGATCGAGAGCAGCCCAAGCCATCACCCTCGACTGAGTAAAGTAACGTTGCTCGCCGCGGATCTCCCAAATGCCGTTATCTGGGCGGTCATGATTAGCTATCAGGCCGTCGAGGAGAGCACGCTGCAACGGCCACGAGAATTTCGTCTCTGGCACACCGGCCGCACGTGCGTCATCTAGAGCAACCATCAGCTCGCCCAATACGTCGCCCTGGTACTGCGTAAATGCACCATTACCGATGCGCACCGGCGATGCCGCCCGGTAGCCCGGAAACTGCGGCAGCTCTTGCTCGGTGAGAATTCGTTCTCCAGCGAGTCCGTACATGATCTGAATGTCCTTTGGGTCGCCAGCAATGGCCCGCAATAACCACTGCCGCCAGCGCTCAGCCTCCTCGGTCAAACCATTCTCAATGAACACGCTCAATGTGAGAGAGGCATCACGAAGCCATACATAGCGGTAATCCCAGTTTCGTGAGCCGCCGAATTGTTCCGGTAATGAGGTTGTAGCAGCCGCAACAATGCCGCCGGTATCTTCATGGGTCAATGCCCGCAACAGAATTAACGAGCGTTTGACGATCGAAGAGTAACGCCCGCGGACGGTGCAGGCAGATGCCCACGTCTCCCACCGATCAATCGTGTGTTCGAATGTATCGTGGTGATCGATCGCAGGTGGCGCATCGCGATGGGAGGGGTACCAGGTCAACTCGATATCGATCGTTTGTCCCTCGCTGATTGCGAACTGCGCCTTATGCGCATTCCCTTCGGCCTTCAGGTTTGGTCCTCGGTAGACGACTGAGTCTGGCCCGGCAGTCGCGATCAAACACAGTTCACGACTCTCAGAATGTCGCTGCAGCCACGGTAGCGATCGTGCGTAATCGAAACGGATCAGTATTTCTTGATTCATCTGGACCGATCCGCGCAGACCTTTGATGCGGCGAACGACGTCGGCACGACGATTATTGAGCGCCATGTACTCCAGCACCTGAACGGCACCTTCGCTGGTCTCCCAGATCGTCTCAAGGATCAGCGAATCGCCGCGATAGGTGCGAGCGTGAGTGGCGGTTTGATCAACCGGAGCGAGCAGCCAACGACCGTGGTGCTTATCGCCCAGCAACGCCCCAAAAGTCGACGCTGAATCAAAACGAGGCAGGCAAAGCCAGTCGATACTTCCGTCGTTGCCGACCAACGCGCCGGTGTGCAGGTCGCCGATCAGCGCATAATCCTCGATATTCAGCGGCATTCTCGGCACTCCTTAAGTCGATGAACTCATTCTTCGATGGAAGTTTTATCTTAGTTGCGTTTAATTTAGGTGCATTTTTCAAGACCCCGACTCTGCCGACTCTGCAGAATTTCACCCGACTTGGCGATCGCAAACCCCACCCTTGCGTCAATTTGACTTTATCCGACACGGCAATTTCTTCCGGGTTGGTGACGAGAGCTAAGTAACGACACGTTGGGCACGGTGGTTAAGGCCGCTCGTGGATGTTGGTGTGAGGCAGTCGGGGTGGGCATTCGGATTAACGTCTCGGGTTGACATTCGCGGACAATCGAAGGTGCGCACGGCAGTCGGTGATTGTCCAAGACGGCTCGTTAACGCACCGCGAAATGCTGAACCCTGAATGAATCCGGATCGGCCAATTCCCAGTCACGGGCCCATGATTGAGGCGCCTCGGCGAGCAGTTCGGCGCGTCGCAGCCACTCAAATAACTCGCTATATGACCCAGTAGTCGTGTGGTCAACGCGTCTGCGCCGCATGTCTGGAGAGAGCTCATGCGGTTCGCGCACGCCCATCGAGGCCATGATTTGCATCGCTTCGCTGACGGTGGCCGACTGGAAATTACGCACTCGCTGCGATTTGTCAACAACGTCGAGCGCCATCGCACGTTTGGGGTCTTGGGTAGCCACTCCCACAGGGCATTGGTTGGTTTGACAGCGCTGCAATTGGAGGCAGCCGGTCGCCATCATCATCGCGCGGGCAGCGTTCGTATAGTCGGCCCCTTGGATCAGCCGCTTGACGATATCCGAACCCGTCGCGACCTTGCCCGCGGCACCGACCTTGATCTGGTTACGCAGACCGCATCCCACGAGCGCATTGTGGATCGTCATCAAACCTTCGGTCAGTGGTGTCCCCACATGATCCTCGTACTCCAGCGGCGCCGCGCCGGTACCGCCCTCCGAACCGTCGACGATGATGAAATCTGGCATGACGCCTTCTTCGATGATCGCTCTGCAAATCGCCAGAACTTCGGTTCGACTCCCGACGCAGAGTTTGAACCCAGCTGGTTTACCACCTACAAGTTCTCTCATCTTGCCGATAAATTGGATGAGCTCCCGCGGGGTGGAGACCGAATGGCTTGGTGGGCTGACATATTTTTCCCCTTGCGGCACATTGCGCGCCTCGGCGATTTCAGCACCGACCTTGCCCGCCGACAATACACCGCCGATGCCGGGTTTTGCGCCCTGACTGAGCTTCAGCGAAACCATCTGCACCGACTCGTGGGCGGCTTTTTGAGCGAACATCTCAGGGTCGAATTTTCCGTCCTTGGTCCGTGCACCGAAGTAGCCACTCCCAATTCCCCAGACCACATCGCCGCCGAACTCGAGATGATATTTAGTCAAACCTCCCTCGCCGGTATCGTGCGCGAAGTGACCCATCTGAGCGCCCTTGTTCAGGGCCTTAATCGCATTAGCCGACAGGGCGCCGAAACTCATCGCCGATACGTTCAGTAACGCCATGTCGTAGGGCTGGGTGCATTGCCGACTACCGATACGCACCGTTGTCGGGTGCTCAGGCTTGGCGAGAGGAGCGGCCGAGTGAACCAGGAAGTCCGTAACCGATCTTGTTTACGTTCCGCTCGGTCCCGAATGACTTTTCACCCGCAACGCCCTTGGCTCGTTCATAAATGAGCGACCGGGTGTCGCGGTCGTACGGTCGACCGTCGTAATTGCGCTCGATGAAATACGGCTGAACCTCGGGCCGAATCTTCTCGAACGCGAATCGGAAATAGCCCAGCAGCGGGTAATTGCGCAGGATCGAATGTTTGGTCTGCATGACATCGATGGCAGCGATAAGCAGGAGTACACCCGCAATAGCGACGAGAATCAACCACCACAGACTCACCAGGATGCTCAGCACCGCGCCGATCGCCAGTAGCAGTGAAAGGACGCTCAGAATTGCCCGACGGACCATCCGGTAACAATAGGCTGCGAAGGGATAAATATTGCGTGGGCGCGGCAGGACGTAGAGTCTGCGAGTGACTGCTGCGAGCCAAACCCTTCTACCGGCCTCGGTTGCTGCGGGCCATCCAGCGACTGCCCAAGCCGGAATCGATATTCTGCGCGCAGGCGGAAACGCTGCGGACGCGGCGGTAGCCATGATGTTTACGACTGCCGCGTCGGAACCGATTTTCACCGGTTTGCATGGCGGCGGGTTCGCGACCTATTACGAGGCCAGCACCGGCACCGTCACTTGCCTAGACTTCTTCGTCGCCGTCCCCGGTCTTGGTGATCGCAGGGCGGGCGAGCCGACTCACCTAGTGATCAACCTGGGTGGTCAAGACATCAACTACATTGTCGGGGCTCCATCGATTGCAGTGCCGGGAAACCCGGCAGGTGGCGAAGCGTTGCATCGACGTTTTGGTCGGTTGGACTGGACACAAGTGCTCGCACCTTCGATCGCAGCGGCACAGATCGGAGTGCCGCTCACTGAAGCTCACCATGCGGTGCTGCTTAATGTCGCTCCCGCGATGATCCCGAGCGACGGCGCGGCGGTTTTTCTCAATCCGGACGGCGAACTGCGTCGAGCGGGCGATTTGTTGCCGCATCTAGGGATGGCAGATGCGCTGCGTCGGATTGCCAAGCACGGCGCGGCTGATTTCTATACCGGCGAGATCGCCGAACGCCAGCTGGCCGCAACTGAAGATGGCGGTCTGCTTAGCGCTGCAGATCTCGCGGCATATCGAGCGGTGGAACTGACACCCCGGCGACTTGAGACGGCGGGCCGCACGATCTGGGCCCGCGGCAACGATTTGGATAACATTCTTGGCACGATGGCGCAGCTAGCTGCGATTGGCGAGGTGCATCATCCGTCATGGCACGAACCCACGGCGCGGCGACTGGTGCAGGTGCTGCGCGCCTTCCCGAAGCATTCTGAGACGACCAATCTCGTGGTCGCTGACGGCGACGGCAACGCTTGCGCGCTGACGACAAGCCTTGGACTGGGCGCGGGGGTGTGGGTGCGCGGCTACGGCATTCATATGAATTCCATGTTGGGCGAGACCGAATTAGTACGAGAGCAACTTCAGCCGGGCGATCGAATGGGCTCGATGATGACCCCCTTGTGCATCACGGACGATCAAGGGCTGTATGTAGCAGCCGGTGCGGCCGGCGGCGGACGGATTCGTTCAGGACTGATTCAGACGCTGGTCGGAATGCTTTATGACGACCTGTCGGCAGCTGATGCGGTGCGCATGCCGCGGCTGAACGCCCTACCGGACGCGGTGCGGATGGAGCCCGGGTTCTCCCCGGATGTCCTCAACGCGCTGGGCAGCTCCGATGAGTTATTAGTAAATGAGCGCCTCAATGCCTATTTCGGTGGTGTCTCAGCGATCGGTCGCACGGGTCCTGGAGCGGACCCCCGGCGAGGCGGCGCTGCGGCGCTGTTGTGAAGTTCGCTAACGATTCGACGATTTGTAGAGTTTTTTCGGGGGGCTGATGTCCTATTAGTCCAAAAGAGGCACTATTCTTGGGCAGGTATCGTCCGCCGGTAGATTCGTGCGGTTAATTGGTGAGTCAAACGCAGCTGTCGCACCGTGAATCCGCCAACGGCGGCCTAGCGGTGCGGATCGAAAGGAATAACTGTGGCCATCGCGCAAGCACCGGTCGTCGCCGCCCCGAGCCCTCCGCATATCGCGAAAAAGGGTTCGATGTTCACCAAGGTGCTGCGGACGACCGATCATAAGACGATCGGCCTGATGTACCTCGTAGCGTCCTTCTCCTTTTTCATGTTCGGTGGCTTCCTCGCCATGCTGATGCGTGCTGAACTGGCGCGCCCCGGTTACCGATTCCTCTCCCCGGAGCAGTACAACCAGCTCTTCACGATGCACGGCACGATCATGCTGCTGATGTTCGCCACGCCGCTGTTTTTTGCTTTCGGCAACCTGATCATGCCGCTGCAAATTGGCGCACCTGACGTCGCCTTCCCGCGCCTGAATGCCTTCTCGTTCTGGCTATTTCTGCTTGGCTCGTTGACGAATGTCTCGGGCTTCTTAACGCCAGGGGGCGCCGCAGATTTCGGCTGGTTTGCTTATTCACCGCTCTCAGATGCCACCAACTCGCCCGGCGTCGGCGCCGATCTGTGGATCATCGGGCTCGGTATTTCTGGTCTCGGCACGATCCTCGGCGCGGTCAACTTCATCACCACCATCGTCTGCATGCGCGCACCTGGTATGACGATGTTCCGGATGTCGATCTTTACCTGGACTGCGCTGATCACCAGCCTGCTCGTTTTGATTGCTTTCCCGGTGCTGACTTCTGGTCTGCTGGTGCTGTTGGCTGATCGGCAGCTGGGTTCGCAAGTGTTCGAGCCGCAAAATGGGGGCTCGATTCTCTGGCAGCATCTGTTCTGGTTCTTTGGCCATCCCGAGGTCTATATCGTTGCGCTGCCGTTCTTTGGGATAATCTCCGAAGTGCTACCGGTCTTCAGCCGCAAACCACTCTTTGGTTATAAGGGCATGGCGTATGCCACGATCGCGATCGCGGTGTTGTCGGTGACGGTGTGGGCTCACCACATGTTCGCCACCGGCGCGGTGCTGCTGCCGTTCTTCTCCTTCATGACGTTCCTGATCGCGATACCCACGGGTTTGAAGTTCGTGAACTGGACACTCACGATGTGGAAGGGCCAGTTAACGTTCCAGACACCGATGCTGTTTGCTGTCGGTTTCTTGGTCACCTTCCTCTTCGGCGGTCTCACTGGTGTCCTACTCGCCTCACCACCGATCGACTTCCACGTCTCAGACACGTACTTCGTGGTCGCTCATTTCCACTACGTGCTTTATGGCACTATCGCATTCGCATCCTTCGCGGGTGTGTACTTCTGGTTCCCGAAGTTCACTGGTCGCTTC
>JBDTCL010000102.1:0-13717 GCA_039923595.1 Antricoccus sp.
CTCCCCGCGGCCGCGACTAGAAAGAGCGCGAGCAGACTGCCACCGATCGCGATCGGCGCGATCGGGCCGATAAGGCCGCGGCGAATCAAGCTCACATCCCGGATGGTGTCATTCAGATCTCCGCCAGCGGTAATCCCATTGAAGGGGTATTTAGACGCGCTGACGGAGTCAATCGCGATGCGTAGCTTTGCTTGCCACTTGTGGGCATCTGAAAGCGCGGAGGAACTGATATTGACCGGGCTGGTCAAGTAAAAGGTCGGTCCTAGATCGCCTGGATCGCTTCGATCGGATAGCAGGTCAAGATTCGTGGCGAGGATGAGATAGGGGGGCGCTTTATCGGAGCCCGGATTCAATTTGAAGATCTGTCGATCCTGACACCAAAAGGGGCTGACCGGCGCGCGGGCGATGGATTTGTAAATCCCCGCGACCATGATTGGCGGGCTTGACGTACGCGTTATCGGGCTACCTGCGTGCGCGCCGAGGATCGCCGCGAGATCGTCCGGCAGGTAGATGCCTTGGACATTGGCCTTTTCGATGATGTCGACATGATTGAGGGCGTCAGATTTGTACAACAGTGCCCCTTGCAGCTGCGGGTAATCGGCGAACTGGATCCCCGATTGGGCAGTCGTCAGTGGTGCAGCGAGACCAGCGCTCACCATCGCAGTCGTGAGTTGGTTGATCTGATCGACGGATCGATAGTCCGGGCCCGCAACCTTGGAAATGATTGCTGCGTTTTGCTCTGGTGTGAGGTATCGCCCGTCGGGCAAGATGTTGAAGTTGCGCACGCCGGCGATCTGCGGGAGGGATGAAGAATTGCAAAACTGCCGCATACTCAGCTGCAGTGCCGCTGAGCTTGCCGAGGAGACAAAGAGTGACGCTGATGCGGCGGCGCAGGCAAGGATCGCAGTTGCGGCAATGACCGCGAGGATCACCGCAGGAGTGCGCAACACTAGTCGTGGAGCGCGTGACCACGGAAGGAGACTTATCAGCCGGACTCGAGGAGGTGTGCGGTGCAACGCCCTGTGTCTCCCGGTCTGACCCACCGCCCTAATATTGCCACGATGCGCAACATTGTCACCGATCCAACCGCCAGCGCCGTGGCAGATTTCCGCGATCTGGCGTTCGCTGATCGACGACCCGATCGACCAGGCGGCCGGGGACTGGTCATCGCCGAGGGCGCGGTGGTGGTGGAGCGGCTACTTGCCTCAAACTATCCAGTGCGGGCCGTGCTGGGGCTGGCACACCGACTGGACTCGCTCGACGTGCCGTCGCAGGTACCCACCTATGAGGTGACTGCGACGGTCATGGACCAGATCGTCGGTTTTCACCTCAATCGCGGTGTGTTGGCCACCGCAGATCGAGCATCCATGCCGACGATTGCCGAGCTTTCAGCGCGCGCTCGGGTGCTACTAGTGCTCGAAGGCGTGAACGATCATGAGAATCTTGGTGCCATATTTCGTAGCGCCGCCGCGTTCGGCGTCGACGGGATCATCCTCGGACCGAAATGCTCAGACCCGCTGTATCGCAGGGCTATCCGGGTTTCGATGGGTCATGTGCTGCAGGTGCCGTTCGTGACCGCGCCGTCATGGCCACAAACGTTGTACGACCTGGCCCTCGAAGGTTTCCAGTGCTGGGCCATGACGCCATACCCGCCCGCAGTGCAATTGCGCTCACTACCGACTACCGAGGACAAGATCGCGATTGTGGTGGGCGCTGAGGGCGGTGGCTTGACTGAGGTTGCGCTTGCCGCGGTGCCGCGGCATATCCGGATCCCAATGGCAGCTGGCGTTGACTCGCTCAATGTCGCCACCGCGGCAGCAATCGCGCTACACCACCTGGCTGGAATGCCATCCGATTAGCGAACAGCATCCCAACCAATATGCTTATCAGTCGCTCTCGGCCACTGGCTCAGGTCTGATTGTTTTGGGCAGCAAAAACGTCAGAGCGACCGTGCGCGTACCGAGCAACTTGCCCCGGACTGTGTGGCCGCACCGAGCACGATGTCGAAAAATGGCGCCATCGTGATCCCCATCCCGATTCCAACGACCGCTCGCGCGGGCGAAAGCCACCATGCGTCGAACCCGGCGTGAGCGCCTGCGAGTGTGGCGATGATGGCGATTTGGCCGGCGAAAACTATGCCGGTGCCGATCAGCATGGTGCGCCGGCTGGCGCCGAGTTTCTGTGCGCCGATGAATCCGACGATCATGCCGATCGCTAGCGTGTGAAATGACATTGGTCCAAATGATCGAGGCCGGCATACCGCCTCGGGTTGCGACCTGGCGCCTCGATCGCTTGCTGCTTTACACCGTCGCTGATGCGTATGAAGGTTGGCGATTTGGCGATATATGGACGCCCAGCAAGCGGATTTCGTTGGACCAATTCGAGAATATTTCCAATCACTATCGCCAACCGACTTTCGGTGATTCGCGCCAACGCCGAAGCGCTGCTGTCTGGCGAGTCCACGCAGCAATATGAGTTCGGACTCGACATCCTGTTGGCCGCATTTGCTTCCCACCCGAGACACGACAAGTCGGCTGAACCGAACTAAGCCCGCGACTGAGACAGCTTCCAACCCAGCTTTCGAGTCGCGCTAGACCAGGGAGTCTCGCCACGCATCGTGTAGCGCCGCAAACTGGCCACTGCCGGCGATGAGCGCGTCCGGAGTGCCGTCCTCGAGGACCGCGCCATGTTCCAAGACAAGCACTCGATCGGCGATTTCGACCGTGGAGAGGCGATGGGCAATGACGATCGCGGTCCGATTGGCCAAGATGGTCCGCAGCGCATTCTGGACTAGTCGCTCGCTAGGGACATCGAGCGATGAGGTGGCCTCATCGAGGACCAAAATTGCTGGATCTGCAAGGAAAGCACGCGCGAAGGCGACAAGTTGGCGCTGACCAGCCGAGAGTCGCCCACCCCGTTTCTGCACATCGGTGTCATAACCGTCAGGCAACTTTGCAATGAACTCGTGCGCTCCCACCGCTGTGGCTGCCTGCTCGATTTGCGCACGTGTCGCGGCTGGTTTGCCGAGCGCGATATTGTCGGCGACCGAGCCTGAGAATACGAAGGATTCTTGGGTCACCATGACCACTGCTCGTCGCAGATCGTCATCAGCTAGGTTGCGAATATCGACTCCGTCGATGCGTACCGCACCACGTTGCGGATCGTAAAAGCGGCAGAGCAATCTGGCAATGGTTGACTTGCCAGCACCGGTCGCGCCCACGAGCGCGACGGTCTGGCCCGCTGGAATGGCCAGCTTGATTTGCGGTAGAACGTCTGTGCTGTCGGTGTTGTAGGCGAACTGCACGTGATCGAATTGAATTTGGCCGAGTGCTGCTGGCAGCGCGACGGGCTCTGTTGGTTGGACGACACTCGGCTCTTCTTCAAGGACACCAGAAATTTTCTCGAGTGATGCCATGCCTGACTGGTAAGAGTTGAAGAACATACCGAGGTCGGTCATCGGGTCAAAGAACCGGCGCAGATAAAGCAAGAACGCAGCCAGGACGCCGATTTTGATGTCGCCGTCCATGACCCGCAGACCGCCGTATACGAGGCATACGACCATCGCGATGTTGCCGGTTAATTTGATCCCGGGAACGAATAGTGCCAGCAGCCAGAATGTCTGAGACTGCGCTTGGCGGTTGTCTTCATTGAGATCTCGCGCGATTGAGCCGTTGCGGCCTTCGCGGCGGAAGGCTTGTACCGCGCGGATGCCGCCCATTGTCTCGACAAATTGGGTGATATAGGCCGCGGACGTTTCACGGGTGCGGCGAAAAGCCGCGGTGGATGCCGCACCGAACCAGCGCAATATCAACAGCACGATGGGGATCGAGATCAATACCACGACCGCTAGTGCCGGGTCGAGGAACAATAGGACAACGCACACCGTCACCACCGATAGCAGGGCACCGATGAAGCCGTCGAGTCCTGCATCGATCATTTCATCGAGGCTCTCCAGATCATTGGTCTGACGCGAAACGACTCGCCCAGACGTATATGACTCGTGAAATGACACCGATAGTCGTTGGAAGTGCATGAAGAGTCGTTTGCGAATCTCGAGCACCATTTGCTGCCCAATGCGGCCGAAGTTCCACACGAAATACCAGCGCAGAGCCGCGTCGATGGCCAGTGCGAGCACCATTGCGGCGGCGACCCATACCACCGGCGCAGCATCGCCGCGTCGCAATGCCGGGATCCCCCGGTCGATCCCAATCGAAACCAGAAGTGGGCCGGCCATCATCGCAAAGTTCTGCACGACGACAGCCGCAACGACCAGCCGTAGCTGCCGCTTGTGCGGCCGGGCGATGTCTTGCAACAGTCGTCTAGATCGACCTCGAAGCTTCAGGGTGACTTGGCGATCGAGATCATCACTGTTTTCAGTCGCGACACCGCGCCAGTCATCTTGCGCGCTCACGGCGCGACCTCCAAATCGTTCGATTCCTGGGCATCTTGGGAGAGGATGTCGCGGTAGCGCGGCACGTCGCGCATCAATTCAGAGTGCGTACCGACCGCGACCAGGCCGCCATCATCAAGAAGTGCTACCCGGTCGGCGATCATCACCGTCGACGGACGATGCGCCACGATAATGCCGGTCGTCGTCGAGAGGACCCGGCGCAATGCTGCCTCGACGAGCGCTTCGGTGTGCACGTCGAGCGCCGAGAGCGGGTCATCGAGGATCAGGATGCGTGGGCGGCCAATGATCGCGCGCGCTAATGCAAGGCGCTGACGCTGTCCACCGGATAGCGACATTCCCTGCTCACCGACCCGGGTACTGATCCCCCACGGCAGGTCATATACGAATCGAGCTTGCGCGACATCGAGCGCTTCAGCGACCTGCTCATCGGTCGCGTCCGGCATACCGAACGCGACATTCTCACGCACGCTCGCTGAGAACAAGGTCGGATCTTCAAACGCCATCGCGACTTCGCGGCGCAGGGTTGGGATGGGCAAATCTCGAATATCGATGCCGTCGATACAGATCTTGCCTTCGCTCACGTCGTATAGCCGGGGGATGAGCGAGGTCAGCGTCGTTTTGCCGCAGCCGGTCGGACCGACGATCGCGATGGTTTCGCCCGGCCGTACTTCCAGGTCAATGTGCCGCAATACGAATTGGTCGGAATCGGCATAACGAAAGCCAACATTGCGCAATTGCAACGTCGCACCACCGGTGGTGGCAGGCAGCTGACGAGGATTCGACGGATCGACGATGTCTGGTGTGGTATCGAAAACCTCAAACACGCGCACCACAGCAGTCGCGGCCTGCTGTGCATCAGCGAGCAGGAAGCCGAGCGACGCGATGGGCCACTGCAACATCAGAAATAGCGTGATGAACGCGACCAACGAGCCGAGGGTAAGCACTCCTTGACTGACAGCGATCCCGCCGCTCAGCATGAGGATCACCAGCACAATCTGCGGATGGCACTCCACGGCCGCCCACAACGCTGCGATGATCCGAACCTTTTTCAGCTGCACTTGGTAAAGATCTTCGGCATTGGCTGAATATCGGTCATACGCGAGCCGTCTGCGGCCGAAGGATTTTAAGATTCGGATGCCACTGGTTGCTTCTTCGATCTCTGTCGCCAAGTCGCCTTGAGTGTCTTGAATACGCCGCGCGACAATGGCGTAGCGCTGCTCGAAGCGGTATAGCAACGCAACCAGTGGTACCGCAGAGACGAGCACGACCAGACCGAGTGGCCAGTAGACCTCGATCAAGAAGCAGACGACCACCAGAAACATCACGCTATTGACGATGAGGAAGGTAAAGCTAAAGGAAAGAAACCGGCGCACGTGGCCTAGATCGCTCCACGCCCGCGAGAGCAGCTGACCGGACTGCCAGCGATCATGAAATGCCGTAGGCAGCCGCTGGATATGCTCATAAAGATCGTTGCGCATATCAGCTTCAACGCCCAGCGCGCCCCGAGTCAGCAGGTATCGGCGTAAAAAAATGAGTACTGCTTCAGAGACTCCAAACAGAAGCGCGATGCCGCCCAGTAACCACAAACCGCCGCGATCTCCGTCAGCGATAGGCCCATCGATGACCGATCTGGTCAAGATCGGCAACGCGATCGGTGCGAGGGTCGCCAGCAGCGCTGCCACAATCATGCCGGTCATTTGCCGCTTATAAGGACGAACCCACGGCCAGATACGCACAAGGGCCCGCAATCCTCGGTGGATTACAGGCGGTTGAGTCTCAGAAGTGGTGGCACCCATCGCGCTTCACTCTACTGCCGATGCCGGACATCCTCATCCGAATTAAATCTGCCGACAGCGGACTGTCTGTACCATTCGGCCGCTGCGGACAACGCGCAGCGAAGCGCTGAGATGGCGTTACTTGCGTCGTTTTACGCCGAAGACAATGTCATCCCAGCTCGGAATGCGGGGCTTTTTGTCTTTACCCACGCTCTGCGCGTCGTACTCACCGGCGGCTTGATCCTTAGCGTCATCGGTCTGATCGCTCGCCGTCTGCAGATCGGTCACTCCTTCAGGTGGTTCGTTGTCAGATTCCTCACGCAACTCCGCGCGCCGACCGGCATTGGCCGTGCGCCCAGGATCGGCGGCATCTTCAAGCTCATCGGTCAGAAACAATTGCTCAAGTGGCACATCACGCGGTTGCGTCGCCGGGCGCTTGCGACGCCGAGGTGTGGTCTCGACAGGTGCGTCCCGAAGCAACGGAATGGGACCCGTCGGCGCCTCGTCGAGTGAGGGGTCATCGACCGGGGTAGGCACTGCTGAGAGCCGAGCTGCCGGTTCGAGCATCTGGACGGTGTCCTGGTTGCCGGGCACGACGGTCCGAGTAGTCGCGTCAAATCGCCAATGAGCGGTCACCGTGCGCTGCGAAGTTGCCCACGTGCTGCTGACTTCCCACTGCCCGTCGGGTAACTTGCGCGCATCCCAATCGATCGGCATGGTGCTGGCACCACCGACTGCTAGACGGGTCGCGATCAGCTCGAGCAAGGTGGGTGCAGCTGCGGATGAATCATCAATCCGGACCTTGCAGGTTTGCGCTCGCAAAGCAATCTGCTTACGTTCTTCAAGGACTGGATAGGCATAGGACATAACACGTTCAATACGAATGCCAGCTGCTGCCGCGACGACATCCGGGGTCTCACCGGCGCGGATTCGGGCCTGTATTTCTCGCGGTCGCAACTGTGATTCAAGTTCCAACTCGATCTGACTCATGCGGCTCAGATCACCGCGCGCGGCGGCCCGCAGTCGATCATCGATCGCGAGTGTGAAGCGCTCGCCACTATCGATCGCTTCGGGCACGTCAGGGGCCAGCACTAGATGCTTGCCGTCCTCGGACAGACCGGCGAATCGAAGCGGACGCATGCTTAAAGGGTACGCGGGACGATCGGCGCTGCAGAGCTGCCGCGCCGGGGCCCTTTAAGCCCTCTTGACCGATCAAGTGGGTCGATTAAGGACTGATTTCGCTAGCGATCGGATGATCCACCGAGGCACGATGAGATTAACTGAAGTAGAAAGGCAGATCCTGATGACGACGCAAGCTGCGGCCCGTATTGGCGCGCATACCGACCCGAGCGATGTGCTCGATAGTCTCGGCAAGCACATCTTGGTGGATGGTTTCCATCTCGTTCTCGATCTCGAGCGCAGCAGCGGCTCATGGATGGTCGACGCGGCCTCAGGAAAGCGCTATCTCGACTTTTATACGATGTTCGCTTCGCTGCCGATCGGGCACAATCATCCGGCCCTGGCTGACCCCGATTTCATTGGCTACCTTGGTCGCGTTGCCAGCTCGAAGCCCGCGAACTCCGACATTTACACCAGTGCTTATGCCGACTTTGTCGAGACATTCGCGCGGGTACTCGGCGATGCCGCATTGCCGCATCTGTTCTTTGTCGAAGGCGGTGGGCTTGCGGTGGAGAACGCGCTGAAGGTCGCATTCGATTGGAAGAGTCGCAAAAATGAAGCCGCGGGTCGCAGCGCAGACCTGGGTATGAAGGCGATGCATCTGACGAAGGCCTTCCATGGCCGGACTGGTTACACCATGTCGCTGACCAACACCGACCCGATCAAGACCGCGCGTTTCCCACAATTTGACTGGCCACGGATTGAAACTCCGGCGATCATTCATCCAATAGCCGACAACCTCGCCGCAGTTGAGTCCGCCGAACGACTAGCGCTGGGTCAAGCGCGCGCCCGCTTCGAGGCCGCCCCGCACGACATCGCCTGCTTCATCGCCGAACCCATTCAAGGCGAAGGGGGCGATATTCACCTGCGATCGGAGTTCTTGCTCGCGATGCAAGAGCTGTGCCACGAGTACGACGCGCTGTTCATCCTCGATGAGGTCCAGACCGGTCTCGGCACCGGCACCGCATGGGCGTACCAGCAGCTTGGGTTAGCGCCCGACGTGGTGGCATTCGCCAAAAAAGTGCAGCTCGGCGGGATCATGGCCGGTCGCCGGGTTGATGACATCCCCGATAACGTTTTCAAGGTCTCCAGCCGGATCAACTCCACCTGGGGTGGTGGCCTAGTCGATATGGTGCGCTCCCAGCGCATCCTTGAGACGATCGAGCAGGAGCGATTGTTCGAACGCTCGCGTACGACCGGTGACCGACTGCACAGCGGTCTGCAGCAGTTGTCCGCAGACTTTGCGCAGGTCACGAATGTGCGTGGCCGCGGCCTGATGTGCGCCTTTGACATGCCGGATGGTGGGGAGCGGGGCGCCCTGATCGAAGCGCTGCGGGTCGCTCAGGTGATCGCGTTGTCGTGTGGCGATCGCTCAGTGCGTTTGCGCCCAGCGCTGAGCGTGACCAACGACGAGATCGATACCGGCCTGAGCCGGATCCGTGCGGCGCTGACATCGATGGGCTAAATGCCAACTCGTTGGGCCATCACTTCGCACACCATTGCTTGCGCGTGATGGTGCGCAAAGTGCTGCCTCGACGGGGAGCGTCAAGCGGTACGCGGCCACCGCTTAGCCTGGACGGATCAGTGTCGCGCAGAAAGGAACCCCGTGGAGCAGCGCGAGGCCGTAGATTTGTATTTCCAGTCGGCTGTTCCGGCATTGACTGCCGACCAGGGCTCCTACTCGGACGACGGGCCGACATCCGCAGATCTGATGCGGGTGTTCACCGCTCAGGTTCGCAATCGACATCTTGATCTGCAAGCTCGCTTACTTCGCGCCAAAGGCGAGGGCTACTACACCATTGGCTCGGCTGGCCACGAAGCCAATGCGTTCGTCGCAGATGCGTTGCTGCCCACTGATCCAGCGTTTTTGCATTACCGGTCCGGTGGGTTTTATCAAGCCAGAGCAGCTCAGGCGCCGCACGTAGACGGCATCCGCGACGTGCTGCTCTCACTCGTCGCATCCATTGAGGACCCCATCTCCGGAGGACGGCACAAGGTATTTGGCCGTAAGGAACTTGCCATCGTGCCCGCAACGTCAACCATCGCCTCACATCTGCCGCGGGCGGTCGGTACCGCATTTGCGATTGAGCGCGCGAAACGGCTTGGAATACCTACGTTGTGGGCTGATCGAGCTGTTTCGATTGCCACCTTTGGTGATGCATCCGCGAATCATTCGACCGCTGTCGGCGCGATCAATTCCGCGAGCAATATCGCGTTTCAAGGACTGCCGCTACCGGTGCTTTTCGTCTGTGAGGACAACGGGATCGGCATCAGTGTGCCTACGCCAGCCGGTTGGATAGCCGCTGCATACTCTCACCGTCCAGGCATTCGCTACTTCTATTGTGATGGCGCCGATCCGCAGCAAACGTGGAGAGTGACGCGGGAGGCTGCTGACTTTGTACGGACCAGTCGGAAACCAGCTTTCTTGCACCTGCGCACGGTGCGTTTCATGGCGCACGCCGGATCCGATGCGGAGCTGAGCTATCGCAGTCGCTCGCAAATCGAGGCTGATTACGCGCATGATCCGCTCCTCGGTACCGCTGCCGCGCTCATCACCGGCGGTGACTATTCGCACGACGACATCCTCAATGCGTATGAACAAGCCCGCCGCGAGGTGCAGAAGATCGCCGACGAGGTGATCACTCGGCCCAAACTCGATAGCGCTGCCAAAGTGATCGGGCCACTTGCGCCGCGGAGTCCAGATCTTGTTGCCGCACGAGTTGCAGCTAGTGCACCGCCCGACGATCGACACCGAGTCTTCGATGACAAACTGCCCGAGACCGAAGGGTCGTTGACCTTGTCGGCGTCGATCAATCGCACGCTTGCCGACGCAATGGCGGTGAACCCGAGAATGCTGTTATTCGGTGAGGACGTGGGCCGCAAGGGCGGTGTGTATGGAGTCACCCAACGACTGCAGAAGCGATTTGGGATGGCCAGAGTCTTTGATTCGCTGCTCGACGAACAGACCATCCTCGGTATCGGTCTGGGTTGCGCGGTCTCGGGATTGCTACCGGTACCGGAGATTCAATACCTCGCCTACCTGCATAACGCGATAGATCAGTTGCGCGGCGAAGCCGCAACCCAGCAGTTCTTTTCCAACGGTCAATTTCGTAATGGCATGGTCGTGCGGATCGCTGGCCTGGCGTACCAGAAGGGTTTCGGTGGCCATTTCCACAACGACAACTCGTTAGCGGCGATCCTAGATATCCCTGGGATCGCGGTGGCGGTGCCCAGTTGCGGTGAGGACGCTTCGGCGATGCTGCGCACCTCGTTTGCCGCGGCCGAGGTGGACGGTACCGTCACAGTTTTTGTCGAACCCATCGCGCTCTATCACGAGCGCGATCTCCTTGAGCCCGGCGATGGCGGCCTTCTGGGTTCATATCTCCCGCCAGCGCAATGGCAAGCGCGCCATGCAGCCATCGGGACCGGTCGGCTGTACGCGCCGAAGGATTCACCGGAGGACGCGCTCACCATCGTCTCGTTTGGTAATGGCGTCCGGATGGCGCGGCGGGTCGCGCATCGTCTAGCCCTAGAGGGCTATGGGGTACGGGTGCTGGATCTGCGGTGGCTCAATCCGCTGCCGACCGAACAAATTCGCGCTGAGAGCGAGCTGACCGGCCGGGTGTTGATTGCTGATGAAACGAGGCGAAGCGGTGGGGTTTCCGAGCGTGTGGTGACTTCTTTGGTCGATGGCGGTTATGGCGGCGAGATTCGTAGAGTAACCAGCGAGGACTCATTTGTGCCGCTCGCCGATGCGGCGAATCTGGTATTGCTGAGCGAGGATGTCATTGAGCGCGCTGCACGTGAGATGTTGGGCTGAGCGCGGGGCCGATCAGGCCAAACGCTCAACGACGTAATCGATGCACTCGGTGAGCGCTTCGACATCGCTGGGCGGCGTGGATACGAACATGCCGATCCGTAACTGATTTCTGCCTAGTTTGCGATATGGCTCGGTATCAAGGATGCCGTTTGCGCGCAACTGTCGCGCGACTTCGGCAGCATCCACACTCGGGTCGAAATCGATGGTGCCGATCACGGTGGAGCGCAGTGCGGGATCGGCGACGAAGGGTGTAGCGAAGGTCGATGACTCCGCCCACGTATAGAGCGTGGAAGCAGATTCAGCCGTGCGCGCGCTCGCCCACGACTGTCCACCCTCGCTCAGCAGCCAGTCGACTTGATGAGCCAACATGAACAGTGTGTAGACCGATGGCGTGTTCAGAGTTTGATCTTTGCGCGAATACGCCAACGCTTGGCCAAGGTCGAGCGACGGAGGCGTCCAACGGTTAGTTGAGCCGGAAACTTGCGCGATACGGGCGATCGCGCGGGGAGAGAGGAGCGCGACCCACAATCCGCCCTCACCAGCGAAACCTTTTTGTGGAGCGAAGTAATAAGCATCGGTCTCGGCAATGTCTACGGTGATACCTGCGGCGCCGGAGGTCCCGTCGATGAGCATCAACGCTTCGGAATCGGCGCCTGCAACTCGTTGAACAGGAGCCATGACACCTGTCGAGGTCTCATTCTGCGGCCATGCATAGACGTCGATCCCTGGTTCTGCAACGGATGTGGAGACCGAGCCGGCGTCTGCTGTGATAACGGATGGCTCATCGAGGAAGGGGGCCTCGCTGATCGCGTGCGCGAACTTGCTCCCAAATTCGCCAAAGCTGAGATTTTGCGACCGTCGGGCGATCAGTGAGCAAATCGCCGCATCCCAGAAGTAGGTAGAACCTCCATTGCCCAGGATGAC
The DNA here is from genome assembly GCA_039923595.1 of Antricoccus sp. Classification (GTDB taxonomy): domain Bacteria; phylum Actinomycetota; class Actinomycetes; order Mycobacteriales; family Antricoccaceae; genus Antricoccus. Next base: position 12,110 of record JBDTCL010000102.1, read on the forward strand.
TTCGTAGCCTTCTGGTGCATCGAAGAATTCAAGCAGTCCGTGGCGGATGAGTTTGACGAAGTTCATCACTGCTGGTTGACGATGAGATGTACCGATGTAGTTCGGCGCTACTGCTGCGAAGTCCTCGAGAGCTTCGAAGCGGGTTCGGCTGGGTCCGGCACCGAACCGACCGTCTTCAGGTAGCAGATCGGCGGGGATTTCAATTGCGGGTTTTGTCATTCGATCCCCAACTTGGTGATCTTGTCCCAGCCTGGGACGCCGCTGGGATCGCGAGGCTCGGCGCCGATATAGCGAGCGGATGGACGGATGAGGCGACCGGTTTGCTTCTGCTCGAGAATATGGGCACACCAGCCGGCGGTACGTGCACAGGTGAACATCGAGGTGAACATATTCGGCGGTATTTCGGCGAAGTCCAGAACGATGGCCGCCCAGAATTCGACATTCGTCTCAATGGGATGATCAGGTCGGCGCTCGCGCAACTCGGCGAGTGCAGCCTCCTCAAGCGCGATCGCAGCGTCGTACTTTGGCGCGTCGAGCTCTTTTGCTACTTGTCGCAGCATGCGAGCACGCGGGTCTTCGGCTCGATAAACCCGATGACCAAACCCCATCAGTCGCGACCCGTTGTCGAGTGATTTACAGACCCACGCACGCGCATCGCCCGCCTGCTCCACCTCAGCCACCATGCCAAGGACTCGGCCCGGCGCGCCGCCATGCAGCGGGCCGGACATTGCGCCGATAGCGCCAGACATGGCCGCAGCGACATCAGCGCCAGTCGAGGCAATAACGCGCGCGGTAAAGGTGGAGGCGTTCATCCCGTGCTCCGCCGCCGAGGTCCAGTACGCATCGACTGCCGCGATATGGCGTGGATCAGGCTCACCGCGCCAGCGGACCATAAACCGCTCAACGATGGTCTCGCACTCGTCGATTCTCGCTTGACTGATAGCCGGGACGCTGACGCCGCGCGCTGCCTGAGCGACGTACGACAGTGCCATTACCGCTGACCGGGAGAGATTCGATCGAGCTTCTTCATCGTCGATATCCAGTAGCGGCCGGTATCCCCAGATCGGCGCGAGCATCGCAAGTGCGGCCTGAATGTCAACGCGTACGTCACCTGAATGGACCGGCAACGGAAATGGCTCGGCCGGCGCCATGCTCTGCCCGAATTCGCCATCGACGAGGAGCCCGAAGACATCGCCAAATGTCACTTTGCCCACGAGATCCTCAATATTTACGCCGCGATAACGCAGCGCTCCACCGTCGCGGTCCGGCTCTGCGATTTCTGTTTCAAACGCCACCACGCCCTCAAGCCCGGGAACGAAATCGGCGGGTGACGATTCTGGCATGCGGAGACTCCTCAGGGTGACTAGGTATTCGGTTCCAAGACTACGTGTGCCCGCCAGCGGCCGTGAACCGCCAACTTCTTGCTCGCTCGGCGCCGCATTATCGGGGGATCCGTGATCGAGTAGAAATCCAGCTATAGAAGCGATGCAGAAATTGTGAGCGGCGCGGTTAGAATCTGCGCGATCGACGTAGCCGCGGCGGACGGCCGTCGGGATCGGCGAGCGTCCGGTAGAGCGGCGCGGCCCAAGCGCGGGTGGCGCGCGACAT
>JBDTCL010000103.1:0-6090 GCA_039923595.1 Antricoccus sp.
CGTCGAATCCGCGCCTGCGAAAAAGCAGGGCCGCTGCCGCACGCAGTTCACGTCGACGTTCGGCATTGCGGCTCGTCGGTTCAACTACCTGCTTAAGATCAGCTGTCGTCACTCTCACAGGTTAACGTATGTTGACTATTCTTGGGTCGTTGACTAACGTCACTATCAGATCGCAGACGTGCTACTTTTCAATTTCTAGGCGCGACAATGCTTAATAGTAACGGTTATCACGCATTCAAGACCCGGTTTTATCAGCGGACCTATATTGAGGAATGAACGAATGAACACATTGGAAGGTCGCACAGCACTTATCACTGGAGCCGGTCGTGGGCTGGGCCGGGAGCACGCGATCATGTTTGCTGACCTCGGCGCACAGGTTGTCGTCAACGACAACGGCGCTGGGCCAGACGGCAGTGGCGACGACGCCAGTCCCGCTGCCGAGGTTGTCCGCGAAATTAAGGCACGCGGTGGCGAAGCCACCGCGCACGTCGGCAGTGTGTCGGACTGGAATAACGCTAAGGAAATGATCGACCTCACCGTCGACACCTACGGCAAGCTCGACATTCTGGTGAACAATGCCGGGATTCTGCGCGACCGGATGCTCGTCAACATGTCGGAGAGCGAGTTCGATTCGGTCATCGACGTGCACCTGAAAGGCCACTTCTGCCCGTCTCGGCACGCCGCTGCGTATTGGCGCGACATGGCGAAGGCCGGCACGCCAATCGACGCCGCCATCATTAACACGTCTTCAGGTTCCGGCCTTCGCGGGAATCCAGGGCAGACTAACTATGCGGCGGCCAAGGCCGGCATCGCTGCTATGACTATCATCCACGCTCGCGAGCTCGAGCGTTACGGCGTTCGGGTGAACGCCATCGCGCCGATAGCACGCACCCGTCTCACCGAAGCCACACCAGGTCTGGGCGATCGAATCGGCGTTGATGGGTCGGGCTCCTTCGACAAGTGGGCGCCCGAGAACATCTCCCCGCTCGTTGCGTGGCTAGCGATGGCACACAACAAGGTTTCCGGACAGGTATTCAGCGTGTTCGGTGGGCACATCGGGTGGCAACAAGGCTGGACCGAACGCGAGGCCTACGACCTCGACCGGCAGTGGCAGATTCACGAGATCGCCGAAGCGCTCAGCGACATCCCCGCAGGCCCGCCGGTATTTGCTGGCGTAGCCACCTGATCATCCCGCGTACTGAGCAGTTGACCTCGTAACGAAAGGCACCTCATGATCGACCCAAGCAGCATCATCGGGCGGGAGTTGTCGAGCTTCTCGGCCGTCCCTGAACGGGGACAGCTGGCGTTCTTTGCCCAGGTGCTCGGGCAGACTGACCCGACGTACTTCGACTTGGATGCAGCGCGGGCCAAGGGCCATCCAGATCTGCCGGTCCCGCCGACATTCCTATTCTCACTGGAACTTCGGCGCCCCAATCCTCGTGGGATTCTCACCGAGCTCGGCATTGACATGAGATCGGTCTTGCATGGGGAGCAAGAGTTTCGCTACCCGGCGATGGCTTTCGCTGGTCAGCAACTCGACTTCACCGGAACGTACGTCGATTATTACGAAAAGAAGGGTGGCGCAATGCGGTTTCTGGTTCGCCAAACCGAGGTCAAGCGTGATGGCGAGCCGATCGCCGTCCTCAAGAATGTGCTGATCTCACGCCAGCTGGAGCTCACCTCATGAACGTCACCGTTGAGGACTTCATTGAAGGCCACGTTTTGCCGTCATTGACCATCCCACCGATATCGCGCACCACACTCGCGCTATTCGCGGGGGCGTCGGGCGATCACAACCCGATCCATATCGATCTAGACACCGCCAAGAGTGCCGGACTTGACGATGTCTTCGCCCACGGCATGCTGTCGATGGGCTATCTCGGTCGATATCTCACCGACCTCGCGCCCCAGGGTGCGTTGCGAAACTTCCGGGTGCGCTTCACCTCCATCACGCCGGTGCATGGCGCACCGACCTGCAGCGGCACGGTCGTCACGGTCCGCGATGAAGATGGCGAGCGCATCGCTGAGCTTGATCTCAAGGTGCAGCTGGCCGACGGTACCGTGACCCTCGATGGCGGCGCGCAGTTCGCCCTACCCGTCGCATGAGTACCAAATACCCCACGTCATCCTGGGTTTCGGGCGACGTCGCTGATCTGTACCAACTTGCGGACGAGTTCCTGAGCAAAGAAATCGCTGCGCAGTCGGCACGCTGGGAGCAGCAACAGCACGTTGATCGCGAGTTCTGGCTAGCCGCAGGCAAACTCGGGCTGCTGTGCGCGTCAATCCCCGAGGAGTACGGCGGTGGTGGTGGCGACTTTCGCCACCAGGCAGCGATCCAGCAGGCCTATGCGCGCACGGGTGATCGCGCCTGGGGCAACTCAGTCCACAGCGGTATCGTTGCGCATTACCTGCTCGGCTATGGCACTGAAGAGCAAAAGCAGCGGTGGTTGCCGAAGATGGCGACCGGTGAAATGATCGCTGCGATCGCCATGACCGAGCCCTCCGCAGGTTCGGACCTGAAGGCGATCCGTACGACGGCGGTGCGTGAGGGTGACGAATACCTGATCAACGGGTCGAAGATCTTCATCTCTAACGGATCGACTGCAGATTTGATCGTTGTGGCGGCAAAGACCGACCCCACAGCCGGGGCACACGGCATCTCGCTGATCATCCTCGAAACGCGCGACTGTCCAGGTTTCTCCGTCGGCAAGGTGCTCGACAAGATCGGGCAGCACGGCGCCGACACCTCTGAGCTATTTTTCAGCGACGTGCGGGTGCCAGTCGACCGACTCTTAGGCGAAGAAGGCACCGGTTTCGCGATGATGATGAGTCAGTTGCGCCAAGAGCGACTGATTATCGGGATCAGTGCTGTGGGTGCCACCGAGCTGGCCGTGGCGCTCACGACGGCGTACGTCAAGGAGCGTGAGGCGTTCGGCAAGAAGCTCATCGACATGCAGAACACCCGGTTTGAGCTCGCCGAGTGTGCCACCCTCGCCCGGGTTGCGCGGGTTTTTCTCGACAGCTGCATGGAGGCGCACCTTCGCGACGAGCTCGACACCGCTGGCGCGGCGATGTGCAAGTGGTGGCTGACGGATGTGCAATGCAAGGTGATCGACAAGTGCCTTCAGATGTTTGGCGGCTACGGCTACATGCGTGAGTATCAGATCGCCCGCCTGTACGCGGACGCGCGAGCACAGCGCATCTATGGCGGCGCTAATGAGATCCAAAAGGAGCTCATTGCCCGCACGCTCTGACTGCGCGCCCAACCTCGATTAGGAGGCCATATGCACCTCACTGCAGGACTGCATCGCAGTATGCAAAGGGATCCCGATGGAATCGCAATCATCGACGGCTCGCATGAGATCACCTTCACCGAGTTGGCTGACCGAGTGGCCCGGCTCGCCTCCGGTCTGAGGAGTCTCGGCGCCCGGCCAGGCGATCGAATCGGCATGCTATCGATCAACTCGCCGCGTTACCTCGAATACCTATTGGCGTGTCTTTGGGGCGGGTTTGTGTTTGCCCCCGTCAACTCGCGGTGGAGCGTCGAGGAGATGAACTATCAGATCAACGACGCCGGGATTGGTCTGCTCATCGCGGACGAGCCTGGCAGCGCCCAGGCCAGTGAGCTGAGACAGAAATCGCCCGCGCTGCGCGAACTTGTCTTTAGTGGCAGTGATCGCCTACCGGAAGGTTTTACTGACTACGAGCAGCTCATCTGCGGCAGCGATCCGATTGGCGACTGCAGACTCGGCGGCGGCTCCCTCGCAGGGATCCTCTATACCGGCGGTACAACCGGTACGCCGAAGGGCGTCATGATCAGCCCTGAGCAACTACTTGTCTCCGCACTTGGCACCTTAGTTACCGTAGGCGGGCCGAATGCGCCGGAGCGCTTTTTGCACGTCTCGCCGCTCTACCATTTGGCGGCATTGGCATCGATGCTGCAGCAGTTGCAGCTGGGTTCGACGCACGTCGTACTCGGTGACTTCGACGTACCGACCCTCGTTGAAACAATTCAGCAGCACCGGATCACCGCCACCACGCTGGTGCCGACGATGATCGCGCGACTCGTGGCGTACGTCGAAAGCACTGGCGCCAATATTTCATCGCTCGCTCGTCTCGGCTACGGCGCCTCACCGATCTCGCAAACGGCCCTGCGAGACGTGCAGCGGGTGCTTCCTGGGATCGAGCTGTGCCAGCGTTACGGCATGACCGAACTCGGCCCGGTCGCTACGGTGTTGACCCCTGAGGATCATCGTGATGAGGCGCATCCTGAGCGGTTGAAATCCGCTGGGCGAGCCGCCGCGCATGCAGAGGTACGCGTCATCGCCGCGGACGACGAAGAACTGCCGGTCGGTGAGATCGGTGAGGTCGTGGTCCGGGGCGGCAATCTGATGCTGGGGTATTGGAATAAGCCTGAGGAGACCGCGCAAGCGTTGCGCGGTGGCTGGATGCATACCGGCGATGTCGGCTATTTCGATCGCAGCGGATACCTCTACGTCATCGACCGACTTAAGGACATGATCGTTTCGGGCGGTGAAAATGTGTATAGCGCTGAGGTTGAGAAGGTTCTCGCGCTACATCCCGCTGTCGCGACCTGCGCGGTGATCGGCGTGCCCGATGACGACTGGGGCGAACGCGTGCACGCCGTGGTCGTGCTGCGGGCGGGCGCGCAGGTAACCGCTGCGCAGCTCAGAGAACACTGCAGCACGCACATCGCCCGGTACAAGGCGCCGCGAACGGTCCTATTCGTTGAGGAGCTTCCGCTGTCGCCGGTGGGCAAGATCCTCAAGCGCGAGTTGCGGCTGCGACACTCGGCACCCAGTTCCAGTCACTCCGCGACCGGATCGTCTTGAGACGCCCGGAAAAAGACGATCCACAGCGGCAAAAGTTGCATGCACCGCGAGGTACGGCCGCCCACCTGAGCAACCGCCGGCGTTAGCTCGCCTTGACGTGGACGAGATGATCGGCCCGCTCAGTCGGCGGGCACGGCCGCCAATGCGACGGCCACGTTACGGTAGTCGCGCACTAGCCGACATCGTCCTCGACCCTGCCTTGCGAGATCGCGTCCGAGATCCACATCCTGTTCCCCAGAGACGCCCAGCAGCACGTCCAGACGCGGGAGGGCACCGGCCGCGATCCGCGGATCCGGGCCGGCGTTGTGCACGCAATCGCTGAGCAACAGCACTCGGGCATCGCGCGCTGGCACCTCCACCAGCTGGCGCCGAGCCACCTCTAGCGCGAAGGACACGTTGGTCAGCCCCTGCGTCGGGACGCGCACGAGCAAGTCGAGGACGGCCATCGGCTCCACCCGCGCGCCCAGCGGCACGAGCACGGCCGCATCAGACCAGAAAGCCACCACAGCCAACCGGTCGCGGCGCAGCTCCCCGCGCAACGCGCCGACGGTCGCGGCGGCGGTCCGCACTCGCTCCCCACGCATCGAACCGGATACGTCAACCACTAGCACGACCGATCGCCGAGTCCGTACCCGTTCGCGGACCACCACGTCGTCGTCCGTGGGCACCGGGTTGCCAGCTAGGTTCTCGACTGTCGCGTCGAGGTCCAGCTCGTCGGAACCACCCGACCAGCGCACACTCGTGAGCTCGCCAGCCCCGCGGCGCGCGCGGCGGTCGCGTGGCGGTCGCGGCATCGCGAACCGGCGGGCGATCTGGCGCGCCCGCGCCCGGGTATCAGCCTCCGCCGTGTCGCCGGAAGCAAGGTCGGCGAGGGCCACCAGCTGCGCTGGCTCATCCGTGGTGCCTGGCTCGCTGCCACCGTCGCCCATGGAGCCGGGTCGCTGTCAATACCGATGCGGAGCGCCGAATCCAACCCGTGGACGACAGTGCCACCAGGATGCGGGGTTAGTCGGCAAGTTCGGCAAGCTGCCTGTGCGTTACTCTGCGCCCAATACGGTCGATTGCGCACGATCTACCTCAGAACGTCACCAAACTTAGCTGAAAATAGGAAGACTGGAAAATACGATGACTGACAACGCCGTACTGGTCGAGCGCGATGGTGCCGTCACGACCATCACGCTCAACAACCCCGCACGCCACAATTCCCTGACACCGCAGATCCACGCCGGAATGATTT
>JBDTCL010000104.1:0-11048 GCA_039923595.1 Antricoccus sp.
TGGCGAAGTGGATCGAGGTCGGTGATTCGCATTGCGTACGCCGCCATCGAGCCCGCGCCCGAGCCACGGCCCGGGCCCACGCGGATACCGTTTTCCTTGGCCCAGTTGATGAAGTCTGCAACAACCAAAAAATAGCCAGGGAAACCCATCTGGGTAATGACGCCGACTTCAAAGTTTGCTTGCTTGCGCACCGCATCAGAAATCCCGTTCGGATATCGGTGGCGCAGACCCTTCTCGACCTCCTTTACGAACCAAGACTCCTCGTTCTCGCCGTCCGGACACGGGAACCGGGGCATATAGTTCGCGGACTCGTTGAATTTGATATCGACGCGCTCTGCTACTCGCAGCGTATTGTCACAGGCTTGCTCGACATCACGAAATATTGAGCGCATTTCTTCGGCACTCTTGAGATAGAAAGAGTCCCCGGTGAAATGAAACCGATTCGGATTCGAAAGTCGGTCACCGGTTTGAATACAGAGCAGCGCACCGTGCGCTTTTGCATCTTCCTTGTGGGTGTAATGCAGATCGTTGGTAGCCAAGAATGGAATCTTTAAATCTTTAGCGATCTGCATTAATTGGCTGCGATAAGACTTCTCCACAGCCAGATCGTGGTCCATCAACTCGCAATAGAAATTCTCCGGACCGAAAATTTCCTTGAAGTCGGCTGCGGCCTCAGTAGCTTTGTCCAGTTTGCCTGAGCGAAGCCACATCGGAACCTCACCGCTGGCGCACCCAGTGGTGGCGATCAGGCCGTGGTGGTACTGCTGCAGCAAATCGCGATCAAAGCGCGGCTTGCGATATTGTCCTTCCAGACTTGCCAACGAAGACAGTCGGAAAAGGTTGTGCATACCTTCAGTGCTGTAGGCAAGCAGCGTCATATGGTTGTACGCCGAACGACCCTTGTTGCTGCCGCCCTGCTCGTCGGTTTCGTTATCGACGATTGTGCCGAACTCGAATGGCGCTCGATCAAATCGCGACCCTGGGGTGTAATAGCCCTCCATACCGATAATCGGCTTCAGTCCGTTGGCAGTCGCGTTGGCATAGAAGTCGTAGGCTCCGAAAACGTTGCCGTGGTCGGTGACCGCGATCGCTGGCATCCCTAATTCGGCGGCACGCGCGGTGAGCGGCTTGATCTTGGCGGCACCGTCAAGCATGGAGTACTCGGTGTGCGTGTGCAGATGAACGAACTGCTGATCTGCACTCAAGACGGCCGGTCCTCCTTCACTATCGCAGCGACCACGGTTATATACCCGATCCCAGACACCGACTCAAGCATGCTCCAGCGATGCAGCTGCGGCACAGTCTAGATAGCGCTCATGGCGATGGTGTGGCTGCCTAGTTTAGCGCGCTAAAGCATCCGTTCGAAGTGCATCTCAGCCGTGTTGGACTTGTCATGCAACTCGCGTAGATCTGGCAGCTGGCGATAGCCCAGTTGACGGTACAGCTCATGCGCATCGCTGAAGCGCGTATCGCTCCACAGGTGCATTCGATTTCGCCCAGCGGTCCGCGCAGCTTGTTCGATCACCGCCGTAAGATCTTGCGCGAGGCGTCTTCGGCGTGCTGATGCAGCGACATACAAACTTTTCAGCTCCGCGAGGTCACCGTTGCCGAGCTTGACTGCGCCGCAAGCAACTACCGGGCCTGCTAAATCACCGAGTGCAAAAACCCAAAGCTTGCCGCCAAGGCGCGCATAGGCGCTCGCGGGTTCGCGCAGCCACGGTTCTTCACCGTCGACATCCATCACGCATCCTTCGTACTCGTCGAAACAGGCCGTGATGAGTGCGATAAGTGCAGCGCTGTCGCTATCTTGAGCGGGACGCAGCACCGGCAGCGCACACCTCATTTGACTCATCAACCCTGACTCATCGCCGGCTCGGTAGTAGCCCCGATCGTGCAGCACCGCCCGGTCGGCCTCCGTCACCGTGAGCGTGAGGTGGTGCGCGCCCTGTTTCCGGCTATCAATCTCGGCCTGGCGCAGCGCGTGCGACAGTTGCAGAGGGTCTGCGTCCGCTAGGTGCAGATCACCTGCGTCAACCAGAGCCTCAGTGGCACTTATCCGCAGAACAAATTGCATTTTATGGATCACTCCGGTGTAGATAATCGAGACGAGTTTCGATCAGCGTCGATGCCGCGACCGCGTGGACGGCGCCAAGATGCGCCCTAACGGCACCGCCCGCAAATCGATCAGCGCATGCAAGATCATCGGTGCTATCAGTGACCAGGTGGTCAGATAAAGTGCCGCGAGAACCGCGCCAATCACCATGGTGCCAACGATTCCTTGCGGGCCCTGGTAGGCGTGCGCAACACCGAATCCAACGACGGCGACTACCGCTGCGACGACGACCGGGAATCCGGGCGCTATCGCAGCAATGACCGCAAGTAGGAATCCTCGGTACGCGATCTCTTCACAGATCCCCGCAGTCACCGAGACCGCTCCGAACCACTGACGTTCAGCTGCAGTTCGCGGCAGCATCGCAACGACCGATTGACCGCCGAGGGCTTTAATCGCCTGCCCTGGCGCCATCGATCGCAGCCGGATCGCGCCTCGTTGGGTAAGGGCCAAGACCAGCAGGCCGATCAGCAAGCTGCCCAGGGTGATCGACCAACCGGTAATCCCGCGCGGCCACCTCAGACCGATCGCCTCAAGAGTGACGTGTTGGGCGAGCAAGATCGTCACGATGCACAGGATCGCCAGGACCCACTCCAGAATAAGAATCCTTGAGTACAACCAGCGGCGTGCCTTGCGATCATGGGCCACTGCGCGCTCGAACGCTCGGTGCAGTGCCACCCCCACGAATGGCTCACCGAAGACTAGGTAGGCCCCAATCAGCGCGGCGGCAAGACTGGACTGACCGAAGTCTCTCAAGGCACCGGGGAGTACCGCATGATCGAGCACCGCAGCGCTACTGACTATCGGCGTGCAGCACATCTAGTGCGGCGCGCAGATCGACTGGGTACTCGCTATTGAAAGTGACCCATCGACCATCAGCGGGATGCGCGAACGACAGCGCCTTCGCGTGCAGCCATTGACGATCCAACTTCAGGTGCGCACTCAGGGTGGGATCCGCGCCGTACATCGTGTCGCCGACGCATGGATGCTGCAGCGCGCTGAAGTGGACTCGGATCTGATGGGTCCGGCCAGTTTCTAGGTGAATCTCGACCAAACTCGCTGCCCGGAATGCTTCGAGCATCACATAGTGGGTCACACTATCGCGTCCGCCAGCGACGACGGCGAACTTCCAATCGTGCTTGGGGTGTCGGGCAATGGGTGCATCAATGGTGCCGCTGGTCGGATCGGGATGCCCCTGCACGACCGCGTGATAAATCTTTTCGACGGCGCGTTCCTTGAATGCCGCTTTCAGAGCGGTGTAGGCTCGCTCAGATTTTGCGACCACCATTAGCCCCGTCGTTGCAGCATCGAGCCGATGAACAATGCCGCGCCGTTCGTCCGCTCCGCTGGTCGAGACCCGATACCCGCGAGCGACCAGCGTGCCGATGACTGTCGGACCGGTCCAGCCGGGACTTGGATGAGCCGCGACACCAACCGGTTTATCAACCACAATGATGTCGTCGTCTTCGTACTGGATCCGCAGTCCCTCGGCGGGCACCGAATCGCGAAGATCAATGGTTATTGTTGGTTCGGGAAGTGTGACCTCGAGCCAGTTGCCAGCAACCAAGCGATCAGATTTGGCGCAGAGCGCGCCGTCAATGAGCACTGCACCGTTTGCAACGAGGTCTGCGGCCACCGTGCGCGAGAGACCGAGAAGCCTGGCAACACCTGCATCGACGCGCATTCCGTCTAAGCCGTCTGGGACCGGCAATTTGCGTTCGTTCATGAGATCTTGCGAGTGCGGGTGCCATCCAATTCTCTGCCAGTGAAGGCCAAGAATACTGCTAGGACGCCGCCAACCACGATGCACGAATCAGCAATATTAAAGATGGCAAAAGCCCGGCCGTAGGGATCGAACACGCTGATGAAGTCGATCACGGCGCCGCGAAATGGGGCGGGATGACGGAAAATCCGATCTACCAAGTTCCCGGTTGCACCGCCGAGGACGAGGCCGAGCGCAATAGCCCACGCCGTCGAGTAGAGCTTGCGCGCAGTCCGAATGATGACAATGACGACAACCGCAGCGAGCACGGTGAATATCACGGTCATTCCAGTGCCGAGGCTGAAGGCCGCTCCGCTATTGCGGGCCAGCGAGAAATACAACGCCCCACCGAGCAGCCGAACCGGCGGCTGATCGGTGAGCGTCGCCACAACGATGACTTTGGTGACCACATCGACGGCCAACGCCACCGCAGCGACGATCAGCAAAAGCCGCATTCTGCGGTGACCCCGGACCGGCGTTTCGATTCCCGATGGGGATTGCTCGTCGGCCGGATCAGGGAGCTCTGGTGGGATGCTCACAGGCCGATTATCGACGTTCCTCGCGCGCCTTGCAGGCCACACACAGCGTCGCCGCTGGGTAGGCCTGCAATCGTGCCTTCGGAATCGTCGTTGCGCAAGACTCACACACCCCGTAGCTGCCTATTCGAATCCGGTACAAAGCACGCTCCATCTGAGTGATCAGGTCCATCCGATTTTGCGCTATGGACATGGCTTGTTCACGCTCAAACGTCTTATTTCCAGCATCGGCCGGATCATCGCCTGCAGAATCTAGATTGCTACTTTGCGCCGCATTCAGCGCCGCAACCGCTTGGTCATACTCACCCTGGATTTGCGCCAGCTCATGATCGATGAGCACTTTGAACTCGGCGAGGTCACTCTCATTGAAGACTGGTTCGCTCGGTGGTTCGTGCTGAACTGGCGCCACCGGCGCGCGCGACGTCGGATTGGCCGTAGTCGTGCCGGTTTTGAGCGGCACATTCTTTTTGATCGGCACGTATTTATCTTGTTTCTGACCGCGAGCGGCGCGGCCGGATTTCACCTGCGGTTTGCTCGCAGCCTTAGGTGCGGCCTCCTGCGTTGCCTCTGGGTTCTCCGGCGGGTCGGCAAGGACTTTTGAAGCGGTTGCCTTCTTGGCAACTGCTTTCTTAGTAGCGACCTTTTTCGTTGCGGTTTTTTGCGGCGCAGACTTATCGGTCACAGGCTTCTGCGCCGCAGTTGTCTTCGCCGCGTGCTTAGCGGCTGGGCCCGTTTTCGTCGCGGCCGAGGGTTTCGTCGCGGACGCAGGCGGCGCTGATTTCGCCGCCGGATCAGTGCCCGAGGCCGCTTTCTTGGCCGGTGCAATTTTCTTGGCCGGGACGACCTTTTTGGTCGGAGCCGCCTTCTTAAGCACGGCCGGTTCCGAGGCGGTGGCCTTCGTGGCCGGTGCTGCCCCCGATTGCGCGGTGGCCTTCTTAGAACCCGGTGTTGCCTTCTTGGTGACCGATGCTGCCTTCTTGGCTGCAGTCTTCTGCGCTACCACTCCACGACCCTTTCGATAGGTCCAGTCGTGACCGCGACAATACGTAACCGATTTTCAGCCGCGCAATCGGGCTGGTGATCAGGCACCCAATCACCTTTCAGTCCCGCTGCTCAGGGCGCCAGGAGGCGAGTCGACCTGCCCTTGATACGGCCAGCAATCGGCGTTCGGTGCGGGTGCGTTGATCGTTGGGGGTGACCACCAATAACTGGTCACCGGCGCGAATGCGAGTCTCACGTTCGGGCACGAACCGTTGCTCACCACGCAAGATCAGGCTCACAATCGCCGTGCGCGGCAGGCGTAACTCGCCGACATAGACCCCGTTTAATCGAGAGTCCGCAGCCACGGTGAACGCCAGAATCTGCGCACCCGCTTCATCCAATGCGGCCACCTCGAACTCAAGCTCCGTGGTCTGCTCGGTATTGGCCAGCCCCAGAACCCGCGCCACCATCGGCAGCGTCGTACCTTGGACGAGCGTGAAGATGACGACAAGAATGAACACCATATGCAGGATTCGATCGCCACCATTGATCCCGGCCGTCACGGGAATCGTGGCGAGAACGATAGGCACGGCTCCGCGCAGCCCGGACCACGAGTAGAACACTTGGTCACGCAGCGATATCCGCACGGCGATCGTGCTCAGGATGACCGATAGTGGTCTTGCTACGAGCAGCAGAATAATCCCGAACACGATCGCGGGAAGGATGACAGGAACAATTTCGGGTGGGTCCACCAGTAGCCCGAGCATGATGAAAAGACCGATCTGAGCGAGCCAAGAAACCGCTTCGGAAAATGCCACTGACGCTCGTTTGTAGGGCAGATCAGCGTGACCAAGCACGACTCCCGCGACATAAGTGGCGAGAAACCCGGAGGTATGAGCGACAGCGGCCACAGCGAACGCCAGCACCAAAATGGTGAGCGTGGTAATCGCATACAGCCCCGACGACGGCAACGTGCTTCGACGCAGAAGCTGTGCCCCCATTCGGCCAATGAGCAAGCCGATAGCGGCACCGCCGATCAACTCAGCTACGACGAACAAGCCAATCTGCCACCACGGCTCAATCGCGTCGGCCGGCACCGAAAGAGCGGTCACTATCAGGATTACTGGCGCATCGTTGAGTCCGGACTCCAATTCGAGCGTCGCCAGGACGCGAGGCGGTAGTCGAAGTCGGCGCAATACGCTAAATACCGCAGCGGCATCCGTTGAGGACACGACCGCGCCAAGGATCAATCCCACCTGCCACGACATCCCCAGTAGCCACACCGCCGCGGTTGCCATCACCGCGACGCTCACCGCGACGCCCACGGTGGAAAGCAAGACTCCTGTCAGTAATTGCGGTCGCACATTCGACCATCGCGTCGTGAAGCCACCCTCGGCCAGAATGAGCGCGAGTGCGACGGTACCTAAGGCTTTGGCCAATTCATAATCACTGAATCGGATACCGAGTCCGGACCCGCCCAACACGACACCTATGACGAGATAAATGAGCAGTGATGGAAAACCGAGAAGGCCCGAGATTCGGATCGCAAGCACCGCGACGAGCAGGACTGAGGTACCAATCAGCAGCGTCAGCGCTAGATTCAAGATACTCACCTGGATATGGTCTGACCGGACGGACGCCAACGGCGATAGGTCATTGTTTCAGCCCGCGTCCCTGCACCAGCCACAGGCTCGTGAACGGTGTGCCGACAATGGGTATCATTGGCGACGGCGCTGACGGGACGAGTACCGCGGAGTCCGCACAAGAGCGAACTGGGAATGGTGTGAGCCCGGCTGTGTTGGTCCGCGCGAACATCACCCCGAGCCGCTGGAAGAAAGCCGTCTCGGTGATTAGACCCAGCATCAGCACGAACGAAGTGGATCGTCCCTGGACGATCAACGAGGGTGGTACCGCGGCACACGTCGTCCCTCGGTCAGCTGATCGATGAAGGACGTTTCAATGAGCACAATGCCGCCGCTACCTGGCCGAATCGATTTCGCCAATCTTGATCATGAGGTTCTCCAAGGTTGGGCAACGGCCGATATTTTCCGACGTACGGTCGCTAAGAATGACGCTGGCAAACCGTGGGTTTTTTATGAAGGACCGCCGACCGCCAATGGCATGCCCGGCGTTCACCACGTTGAAGCGCGAGCCTTCAAGGATCTCTATCCGAGATTCCGCACCATGCAGGGGTACTCGGTACCCAGGCGCGCCGGCTGGGATTGCCACGGCTTGCCGGTAGAGATCGCGGTAGAGAAAGAGCTTGGCTTCTCCGGTAAACCTGATATCGAGCGGTACGGCATCGAAGCGTTCAACGCGAAGTGCCGCGAGTCGGTGCAGCGCAACGTCGGTGAGTTCACGGCGCTGACCGACCGGATGGGCTACTGGGTTGACCTCGAGCATGCATATTGGACGATGAATCGCGATTACGTGCAGTCGGTCTGGTGGTCGTTGAAACAAATTTATGACGCCGGGGCGCTGGTCAAAGATCACCGAATTACTCCGTATTGCCCGCGCTGCGGCACGGGTCTATCTGATCACGAAGTTTCACAAGGCTACGAAGTTGTTGTTGATCCTTCGGTATATGTGCGGATGCCGCTGATCAGCGCACCGCCGGAGGTCGAAGATGCCGACCTGTTGATTTGGACGACGACGCCGTGGACGCTGGTGGCCAATACGGCTGTCGGTATGCATCCTGACACCAACTATGTCGTGGCCCGCGGCGCGGACTGGCAGCCAGATGTGCGTTCGGTTGTCATCGCCGAAGCACTTGTCCAGCAGGTGCTAGGCGACGATGCACAGATACTGTCGTCGCTACCCGGACGCGACCTTGAGCGCGCCACCTACGAGCGGCCGTTCGACATCCTGCCGTGGCCTGAGGGCGAAGATGGCCACTTCGTCATGATGGCCGATTTTGTGACGACCGAGGATGGAACGGGTTTAGTGCACGAGGCGCCCGCCTTTGGCGCTGATGATTTCGCGCTCTGCCGCTCCTACGGCGTCCCCATCCTCAACCCGATTCGTTCCGATGGCACCTTCGAGGAGCACTTGCCGCTCGTCGGTGGGCTCTTCTTCAAAGATGCCAATGAGCCGTTGATGAGCTCCCTTCGGGAGCGGGGATTGCTCTTCAAAGCTGTTGACTACGAGCATTCGTACCCGCATTGCTGGCGTTGCCATACCGCCCTTCTCTATTACGCGCTTCCATCGTGGTATATCCGCACGACCTCGCGAAAATCCGCGTTATTGCGCGAAAACGACGCAACTGACTGGCATCCAGAAACTATTCGTCATGGTCGCTATGGCGACTGGCTCAACAACAATATCGATTGGGCGCTGTCTCGAGACCGTTACTGGGGTACGCCCCTGCCGATCTGGGTCAATGATCAAGATGACGACAATCGCATCTGCATCGGGTCGCTTGCCGAACTGTCCGAATACGCTGGCAAAAACCTGCTCGATCTGGATCCGCACCGCCCATTCATCGATGACATCAGCTTTGAGATCCCCGGCACAGCTGGAGTCTTTCGCCGCGTCCCGCAGGTGATCGATGCGTGGTACGACTCCGGATCGATGCCATTCGCGCAATTGGGTTACCCCTATGTCGAAGGTTCGGTAGCTGAATTCGAGCGGACTTACCCGGCGGATTTCATCTGCGAGGCCATCGATCAGACGCGCGGTTGGTTCTATTCGTTGATGGCCGTCGGCACGATGGTCTTCGATCGGTCCTCGTACAAATCAGTGCTGTGCTTAGGTCACATTGTCGATCAAGACGGCAAAAAGATGAGCAAGCATTTGGGCAACATTGTTAAGCCGATCCCGCTTATGGACAAGCATGGCGCCGATGGTCTGCGGTGGCTGATGTTGTGTGTAGGTAATCCATGGTCCACCCGCCGGGTAGGCGACGAGCTCATTGGCGAAGTGGTCCGCAAAGTACTGCTGACCTACTGGAATACCGCTTCATTCCTCTCGCTGTATGCCTCGGCCAACGACGTTGACCTGGAGACTCTGGAAGCTCCTCCGGTCAGCGAACGGCCAGTACTCGATCGATGGCTTCTTTCAGAGTTGCACAGCACCGTATCCGAAGTCGAGCAGGCCTTAGAGGTGTTCGATTCTCCCCGTGCCGGTCGCCGCATCACTAGCTTCATTGACGACCTATCGAATTGGTATGTGCGCAGATCCAGGCGCCGTTTCTGGAATGGTGATCCGGCGGCGCTGGCGACGTTGACCGAGACGGTCCGTATCCTCACGTTGATCATGGCGCCGTTCGTACCGTTCGTGACCGACAAGATCTGGACGACATTGATCAAGGCTTCGGATTCGTCGGTGCCCGACTCGGTGCATCTGGCCGATTGGCCACTGGTCGATACCGCGCTCATTGACCCGAAGTTGTCAGCTGATGTTGCCCAAGTGCGCCGACTGGTCGATCTTGGGCGGTCGGCACGGACCGCCTCTAAGGTCCGTACTCGTCAGCCGCTTGCGCGTGCCCTAGTCGGGGCTGCGGGCTTCGGTGATCTCTCCGAGCAGTTGCGCGCGCAGATCGCAGATGAACTGAACGTGCAATCGGTGCAGCCGTTGGCAGCAGCTGAAGGTGAGCTGGTGTCGGTACAGACCAAGGCAAATTTCAGGTCTCTGGGCCGCAAGCTCGGTCCTCGAGTGCAGCTCGCCGCAGCGGCGATCAAGGCTGCTGAGCCGACCGCTTTGGCTGCCGCGCTACGTGCCGGAACCGCAACGATCGATCTCGACGGCGAGCGCGTAGTCCTCGAAACTGAAGACGTGATTGTGACTGAAACCCCCCAGCAAGGATGGGCCGTGGTCACCGATTCAGCAGAAAGCGTGGCACTTGATTTGACGATCACCCCCGCACTGCATGCCGCCGGGCTTGCTCGTGAAGCAGTGCGGCTCATCCAGGAGGCACGCAAAAACGCTGGCTTCGACGTGACAGATCGAATTGCGTTGAATTGGCGGGCCACCGGCGACGAACCCGAGCAGATGATCGTGGCGATGCATGAGCATGAACAACGCATTGCCGACGAAGTACTCGCCACGCACACCACTGAGAACATGCTGACCCGAGGCCCTGACGGCGAGGACGATCATCTGCGCGTCTGGGTCACCAAGATCTGATCGCGATCCATCGGTCAAAACATGCCGCGCTCTTAGCGATGCAGTCGGCGCCCACTGTGGTCGATGAGTCTGTCGGTGTCGGTGCCGGGGTGACCAGGCCGATCGAAGTGACCGGCGCGGCACTCGTTTGACCCGGTCGGCGCAGCTGATGACGACGCACCGCTCGGCGAGCCAGTCCCAGTGGCGCAGAGCCCCGGAAGAACGCATTCAGCTGAGCTTGATCAACGGTCATCAGCACCGAGCCTGACGCCCGGCGCCGTCGCGAACGGTGCCGGTTGAAGCGGAATCGGATAAAGAATTACGGTGCCTGCGGCCAGATTGCGCATCTGGGCAGCGAGATCCAGCGGGTGAGGTCCTTGTCGAAATGAATCGTATTGGCGAGTGCGTCGATCAGCCGATTCAGCTTCGATAAATTCAGCACATTGAGCAGGTTCTGACCGAGCAACTTGCACATCACCGCACCGACGAAGAACTGCTGCCGCTTGATACGGTCCAGGTCGCCGTTGGGTAATCCGTGACGTTGGCGTACGAAGCT
>JBDTCL010000105.1:0-5725 GCA_039923595.1 Antricoccus sp.
TGGCTGGAATCACAAGCGGGTCTATCGCATCTATCGGGAGCTGGAGTTGAACCTGCGGATCAAGCCGAGGAAGCGGATCGTCCGGGAAAAGCCGGAACCCTTGGCAGTACCGGCGTCGATCAACCAGGTGTGGTCAATGGATTTCATGCACGACCAACTCAGCGACGGCCGCAGCTTCCGGCTGTTTAACGTGCTGGATGATTTCAATCGCCAAGGGCTTGGCATCGAGGCCGATCTGTCGCTGCCCGCAGCTCGCGTGATCCGGTCTTTGGAGCAGATCATCGAATGGCGCGGCAAGACGGTCGCGTGGGAATGCTGATTTCTGGTGGTGGCTTATCTGCTGGTGGCTACGCAGCCGAACACTCGTGCTCGGAGCGGTCAACAGGAACGCCCCCGCGGCGCGACTGCACGTTCTGCGTAGTCCGCGATCGCTAAAGCGATTCCGCCCCTCGGTGGGAGTGGATCGTGGCGGTCAGTTGAAGACGGTGACCGCCACATTGAGCGTCAGCTGCGCTCATCGCCAGGCGATTGGCTCAGCTGCTGTGACCGCCAAGCCGCCGTGCGATCTCAGGATCGCGATGATCGAAAAACACCGAACTGCCGGTATCAAGGCCGACGATGAGTTCAATCTGAGCGCTCGTGAGCTCGAAGTCGAATACGTCAAAATTCTCCGCCATCCGTTCGCGGCGTACAGACTTGGGGATCACGACTACTTCGCGCTGGATCAGCCAACGCAGTACCACTTGAGCGACTGACTTGTCATGCGCAGCGGCGATCTGCGAAAGAACCGGGTCGGTGAACAGGTCATTGCGGCCTTCGGCGAACGGCCCCCAGGACTCGATCTGGACACCCCGAGAAACCATCAATTCTTGACTGTCCCCGCGCTGGAAGTACGGATGAGTTTCGATCTGGTTGACGGCCGGGACGATTTCATTGTGCTCGATCAAATCGACCAATCGGTCGGGATAGAAATTGGAGACACCGATGGCACGGATCAAACCTTCCTTATGCAGACTTTCCATCGCCCGCCAGGAACTGTAGTAATCGCCAAATGGCTGATGAATCAAGTAAAGATCGACGTACTCCACAGTGAGCTTCGCCCGGGACCGCTCAAATAATTGTTTTGCCTTCTCTTGGCCTGAATCCTGAATCCACATCTTCGTCGTCAGGAACAACTCATCACGACCTATTCCGCTGGCGGCAACGGCACGACCGACCGCTTCCTCATTGCCGTACGCAGCCGCGGTATCGATATGCCGGTAGCCAACCTCCAGTGCCTCGCTCACCGCCCGCTCGGTGTCTTCAGCCGGGATCTGGTAGACGCCGAATCCAACGATCGGTAATTCAACGCCATTGTTCAGAGTTACGGTGTGCATACATTGCTCCTTTTGGAAGTGGCGCAGATGACAGTCATCATCGCGCGCAATCTTTTTAGGTACGCTACCTGGGCACCTGCAGCAGAAGTCAGTATTGAAATCGACATCCCCACCCAAACCGAGTATCCAACTACTCAGTTGGCGACTCTCATAGGGCGTCGTTCTCAGGGGGATCACCGAGCGTGAGAACCTGCTTCTCTGTCGCTAAGTCAGCGGTCATTTCCGGAAGTTCCGCAACCCGACGCAGGTGCAGTTCGTAGCCCCAATCGACAAGCGATTTACCCTCAAGCTTTTTGATAGCCGTAGGTGCGCCCTTCGTACGTTCCGCGCCGGGCCGCCACGGACTGCCAACCTGCTTCCTGCGCCCATGTCTTTCACAACCGCGAGGTCCGCCACGGCTAACCGGTCGACTACGTCTGAGGCAAACACGCGGACAAGTCACAGCGGTCAGTCATCTTGTTCGGTGTTCCATTGACGCATTCGAGCGTTGAACGAGCTATCAACATCTTTTGGTACTCGCCCCGCGGTGAAAATGATGGTGTTTCGTCCGGGTCGGTCGTGGTCAGGTCGCGGGTGTTCCACTGCGTGTTAGTTGGCCCATCCACCAGTCCGCCACCGTGGGTGCGGGCCCTTGCGGCGAGCTCATCGAGTTCACCATCGACTGCGGCGAAGCTCAGCGAAGATCCGTTGCCGGCATGGAGTGACCCAGGGCCTGGCCGAACGAGCAAATCCTGAAACTGCCATCGGCGCAAGTGCACGAGAAGCGGACCAGTCGGTCCAGACATTGTGAACAGATTTATGAAACCTAGTCCATCGACGTACCAGGATGTGGTGGTTTGCAGATCAGTAACGACAATCGTCGCGAACATCGGCATCCCGTAAATCGCGCGGATAATCGGTGGAGCGGCCGCACCGGGGCCGGGGGTCGGAACTGGCGATTGTATTTCGGTCATCGCTCTATCCTCAATCTTGACACTGCGTCAAAGTCAACCGTGAGTGCAGTGCCGCGAGATCGGACTGACATCAGAACGGTCTGCGGCCAGGGCAATCGCCGCACCGCCGCACGACCGCACGACCGCACGACCGCACGACCGCACGACCGCAGTACGGTCCCGGTCGGTACCCACGCGCGTCAGGTGTCTACACGCTGCGGGAATTTTGCGTATGCAAACGTGACGCGTGTGGGGTAGACCGGATGGATGGCAATGACTCGCGGTGGCGATGATCCTGGCGGCGGTACTGATCTAGACGACCGCGTGCCACAGTATTGGCGGCTTTACATTTGCGGTGAAACCGAAGAACACGACGGTATTCGGCTCAATCCGGGCACCTGGGTGCTCGGCTTCGCCGAGGAACCATCCTCAGCGGAGCATCCGACGTACCCCACAATTGAAACCGAATCTGCCGACGGCGTCTTGGCCGCTTTCGAAATCCAGGTATCAGATTCAGCGTGGAAACCAATGCTCATTCCACTCGGAGTCGTGCTGTCCACACATGCCCGTTCTTTGCTCGATCGTCACACCCTGCCTCCCCACCGCGCACCGGAGCGGGACACGTAGAGGCGGCTGACTCCACCACATCGCCGCTACAGTAACTACGAAAATTGCGAAACTGGAGGCGACCACCAGTGGGCCGAACTGATGGCAGCGCAGGAGACGCCGACTATGGCGCAATCGGCACGAGATATGCGCAATATCGGCAGCCTGATCGGCAGATCGCGGCGCGAACACATGCAGCTTTAGGCGATGCTCGCAGTGTTGTGAATGTTGGCACCGGTGTCGGCTCATATGAACCTGAGAATCGTCTCGTGAGCCCCGTCGAACCTTCTGCGACTATGTGGGCTCAGCGTCCCACGAAGCCGCGGTCGCTATTGACGCGACGGCCGAAGAACTTCCGTTTAAAGACAACAGTTTCGACACAGCGATGGCTACCTTCACGGTGCACCAGTGGCAGGATCTGGGCGCTGGCCTGACCCAAATCCGACGCGTCACCACAGGCGGTGTCGTGATCCTAACGTGTGACCCGCAGCTGTTAGATCGCTTCTGGGTCAACCACTACGCGCCGGAGGTGATCGCCATTAAGGCGCGACCCTATCCGCAGGTCGACGTCATACTGACAGGGCTAGGCGGCGGTAGCGTGCGGCCGCTATCGATTTCATTGAATTGCAACGACAGCTTAGGGGAGGCCTACTACGGTTGACCGGAGTTGTTACTGGACCCTGGCGCCCGGCTTGCGGATTCGGCGTGGAGCTTCGTCGAACCGGCCGCCCACCATCGATTCGGGCATCGATGCAGCGATCTGTACGACGGGACTTGGCAGCAGCGGTACGGCCACTTGCGTAACCGGCCATATTTCGAGGGGTCATTGGTGTTGATCGTGAGCCCTTGAGCTCCACTTGCGGCCCGCACCCAATGTGCCGCCCAGGCGACTAACACCCACCAGCGGCTGGTCAATCGGATCGATGGCGGCTACGCGCGTCAGGTTTGCACACGCTGCACGAGGTAAGCGTGTGCGAACGTGACGCACGTCGGGCGGTTAGTGCGGCGTCGGGCGGTTAGTGCGGCGTCGGGCGGTTAGTGCGGCGTCGGGTGGTTAGTGACGCGGTGGGCGAGATCGCGACCTCGCTAGTGTTGGGTAAGCGAATGCCGCGCTCGGCTCGTAGGACCTCGAAAGAATGGGACATCATGGTCGATTCAGACGCAACAGCACCTGCTGATTTGGTCATCCTTGGCGGCGGTTCGGCGGGCTATGCAGCTGCCTTTCGCGCCGCCGAGTTGGGGATGGCAGTCACGCTCATCGAGCAAGGCAAGCTCGGCGGTACCTGCCTGCATCGCGGCTGTATTCCGACCAAGGCGCTGCTGCATGCTGCCGAAGTGGCAGATCTGACCCGGGAGAGCGAAAACTTCGGCGTCATGGCAACTCTCGACGGCATCGATATGCCTCGTGTGCACACATACAAAGATGGCGTGGTCGAGAAACTGTACAAGGGACTGCAATTCCTCGCCAAATCACACCGCGTCACAATCGTGAACGCACCAGGTCGCGTCGAGTCACCAACCACCGTCGAAGCCGCGGGTCAGAGATACGAAGGAAAGCACATACTGCTAGCAACTGGCTCTGCACCCAAGGTCCTCCCGGGATTGCAAATCGACGGTGAAGTCATCATTACGAGCGAACACGCCCTCACCCTCGATCGCATACCCAAGAGCGTTGTCATCTTGGGTGGCGGCGTCATTGGAGTCGAGTTTGCGTCGATCTGGCGCAGTTTCGGTGCCGAGGTAACGATCGTCGAAGCCCTACCAGCGTTGCTACCCACCGAAGACGCGCATACCAGCAAACTGCTCGAGCGGGCATTCAGGCGTCGATCAATTACCGCTCGCACCGGTGTACGGTTCGCATCTGCAGTCCGTGACGATAGCGGCGTGCACGTCACCCTAGAGGACGGTGCAACCCTCGATGCTGAACTGCTGCTCGTCGCGGTCGGTCGCGGCCCGGTCAGTGCCGATCTCGGATTCGTCGAAGCCGGTGTGACTCTCGATAGGGGTTATGTCGTCGTCGATGAACTCTGCCGAACGTCCGTACCGACCATCAGTGCTGCCGGAGACCTCATCGCGACGCCCCAGCTCGCTCATGTGGGTTTCGCTGAGGGCATCCTTATTGCCGAGCGGCTCGCCGGACTGCCGGCCACGCCGATCGACTATCCCGGCGTTCCGAGAGTTACCTACAGCGATCCGGAAGTCGCCTCGGTCGGTCTCACCGAGGATCAAGCCAAGGATAAATTTGGGGCAACGGAGTCGTTCGTGTTCGATCTCGCCGGCAACGGCCGCGCACAGATTTTGCGTACGAGTGGTGCCGTCAAAGTAATCCAGCAAAAGGGTGGTCCCGTTGTCGGCATTCATATCGTTGGTGCTCGCGCAGGTGATCTCATCGCTGAAGCACAACTGATCTATAACTGGGAAGCATGTGCTGATGACGTAGCAAACCTGATCCATCCGCATCCCACCTTGAGTGAGGCGATCGGTGAAGCTCACCTAGCGCTCGCCGGCAAGCCATTACACGTCCATCTCTGAGATCTCCCCGTACTTAGGCAGGCTGGGGTCAACAGCCGCAGCGAGCGACTAAAGTAGGCAGCAAATGGGACAATCACGGGGCCATCCCCAATCGCAATTGAATACGTAACACGATCAGCGTTCAGCAACGATGCCAACGCGGGGATCTCAACCGATCTTGACCTCGACGGCGTCGCCCGCTCGTCCACCAAAAATGGGCGCCGACGCAAGAGGAGAAAACGTGTCCAGCACTTCCACGCACGCACCGGCTGCCACACCGATGGTTCAATTGCTCAGTCC
>JBDTCL010000106.1:0-5794 GCA_039923595.1 Antricoccus sp.
GAGGCAAGCCATGGAGGCGAATGCTTGGGCGATTACTGCTGGGTTATACCGAAAGGTCGGGGTGAGCACTGAGGTGCCGATCTGCACTCGATCAGTACGCTCGCCGACTGCTGCCATCCACGCTAGAGAGAACGGTGCGTGGCCGCCATTGTGTCGCCACGGCTGGAAGTGATCGCTGACGGCGACCGAGTCCATTCCATGTTTCTCAGCGGCAACTGCGATCTCCACTAGCTCACGCGGCGAGAATTGTTCAGCGGACGCTTTGTATCCGAGCTTGAGCGGTTGTCCCATGGTGGCTCCTTTTCTAGACCTAGGGCCATTCTGCGCCGTCGAACCGACCGAATGACACTGCGGTCCTGCTCACGACGTAAGACGCCGATAACCTGCATTACCCGGGTCCGACCGAAGGACGGATACAACGAGATTCGACCGCAGCGCCCGGACACCGACCAACAACTACGGATCGGATGTCTGATCGCTGTTTATTAATGTCGAGAAGTCTGCGATCATGCCTTTTACGAGAAGCGACGCGTGAGAAAGCGTTGCCGCTCAGGCCAAGCGTCTCGGCCCGTTCCGGGCAGTTACTCCTCGGCTCACATCAGCGACACAACAGGAGGCTGACAGAGATGGCTTCGGTCCACTATTACGGGTCCCCGGGCGAACGAAACATTGGCATTTATCAGAAGAACGGTACTGCCACATGGGAGTGGAAGTATGGCGACAACTTCAATTACTGGGGTTTTGCCGTTCGTCCGGAGTCGGCCAATATGCAGGTGGAGATCACTCGACAATGGACAACGTCGGACAAAGATCTGAACCAGGTCGAGCACTTCATCGTGAACGTCTCCGATCCCGTTGGCCGAGAGTTTCGGCCGCATGGTGACGGTGGGATGCTTCGGTTCACCGCGATAAGGGTGGACCCGTGATGCACCTCATCGCTTCGCATGACGCCGAAGGAGCTATCGTCGCAGCAGCGCTGGACGACGGCGAGCACCATGGACCAGTTCCAGTGCCGTCGCAAGGACTGAGCGTTTCGCGCCTGGAGTTATCAACCGAGCAAGCAGAGCTGTCGTTAGATGTGCTGTGCAGGCGAGTGCGCATCGATTCGGAATCGAAGGCGCTCGTCCCCATCACCGATGCACGCGGTAGTGAGTCGTAGAACTCGCGTACGTGTCCGCCTGCCAAACTGAAGGTATGGGATGGGAACGCGGATCGGGCCAATTGTCAGTCGAACTCACGTCGCTGCTTCATCAGCGGTGGAGCAGTCGAGTCTTTGATCCTGAGCATGTGCTCAGTGACGAGCAGTTGCAGACCGTCCTGGAAGCTGCGCGGTGGTCACCGTCGGCAGGCAATAGTCAACCGTGGTCGTTCATCGTCGGCCGCCGCGGCGAACCGACGCACGAGCAGATCGTCTCAGCGCTGTCTCGAGGAAACTCATTCTGGGCGCCGCGCGCGAGCGCGATCTTGATTTCCCTTGAGCAACGCGGCACCGACGCAGAGTCCGGCGATTTTTATTACTCTGACTATGCCGCATACGATCTGGGCCAATCAGCGGCGCACCTGACCGTGCAAGCAATGTCGATGGGCCTCGGAGTGCACCAATTCGCCGGGTTCGACCACGAGAAGTTGACCGAACTCTTCGAGGTACCTGCGCATTGGTCGGTCACCACCGGAATCGCAATTGGCAAGCTCGCGGCGGTGGAGTCGATCGAAGATAGCGAGCCCTCGCTGGCGGCCAAGGAGCGCCGCCCACGCGAGCGCAAACCCCTCTCAGAGTTTATCTACGAGGGTCGATTCGGGCAGCAGGCCCGCTGGCTTCGTTAGCCGTTTGGTTGCGGTAAGCCAAACCGCGACGCCCTGCGCGCACGAGCCGCTAGTCACGTTTGTGGGGGCGCTTTAGTTGCAAGCCAAGCCGATATCGAATGGCGAGGCGGCGATGTCGTCGAGTCCGTCCATCCGGTATCGAAGTGTTTCGTTCTTGACACGTCGACCTTTAGCTATCGGGCACCCTGGCCGCTGGCTCAGCTGACCGTTACGAACGTTGCAGACTGAATTTGATGCGCGATCAGCCTGCCAGATTCCCCAGGTTAATATGTTGGATTGTGCCAGCATTTCAGTTCAGTCCTGCCCGGTACCGGCCGTGAGCACCCGAGATGTAAGCCACCTCGGTGATTTCACCGCCACGTCGCGGATGCTGGTCATTACAGCACTCGCCCTGCCGGTTGGTGCGGTGAGCGCATGCGTGGCGTGGGCCTTGCTGCGACTGATCGGACTGATCACCAACGCCATCTTCTATAACCGGGTGGACACGGCACTGGTTGCGCCGGGCGCCGGGCATCACAATCCGTTCGTAGTTCTGCTTGCGCCGATTGCTGGCGGACTGTTGATCGGATTGATGGCCCGCTACGGGTCAGAGAAGATCCGCGGTCATGGGATGCCCGAGGCAATCGAGGCAATCTTACTCGGCGGCAGCAAGGTACAGCCGAGAGTGGCGATACTGAAGCCGCTCTCCTCCGCGGTGGCGATCGGCACAGGTGGGCCCTTCGGTGCCGAGGGACCGATCATCATGACTGGCGGTGCCGTCGGTTCGCTATTCGCCCAGTTCCTACGCCTGACCGCTGATGAGCGCAAGACATTACTCGTCGCCGGCGCATCTGCGGGTATGGCCGCGACCTTCAACTCGCCCTTCGCGGCGCTGATGCTCGCGGTGGAGCTGTTGCTGTTCGAGTGGCGACCGCGTAGCTATGTACCGGTGGCCGCGGCGGTGTGTTTGGCCACGATTGTGCGGCGTCCCCTGCTCGGCACCGGTGTCCTCTTCCCGACCTCGGGGGCCCTGCACATCACGTATGCGACCTACGCGCTGTGCGTTGTTTCCGGGATCGCGGCGGGTCTCCTCGCGCTGCTCGCGACAATTCTCGTGTACGCCGCTGAGGACGCCTTCCGGCGGCTGCCGATCCATTGGATGTGGTGGCCTGCGATCGGCGGTCTGATCATAGGTCTGGGTGGGCTCATCGTTCCGCAGGCGCTCGGCGTTGGCTACAACATCATCGGTGCGGAGCTCGATGGCTCGATCGGGTTAGGCCTGGTCGTCGGCATTCTTGTCGTCAAAACGCTCATTTGGTCACTTTCGCTCGGCTCTGGTACCTCAGGCGGCGTACTCGCCCCAATGTTCATGATTGGCGGGGCGCTCGGCACCCTCGAAACGCACCTGTTTCCGGAGGTCGGTCCCGGCTTCTGGGCCCTGATCGGGTTAGCTGGCGTGCTGGGCGGCGTGATGCGCTCGCCGTTCACCGGCGTGATATTCGCCCTCGAGCTGACTGGCCGTTTCGATGCACTGCTTCCCTTGATCATCGGCGCCTCGACCGCCTTCGCCGTTTCGGTGCTGCTGCTAAAACGATCAGTCCTCACCGAGAAGATCGCCCGCCGCGGTTTTCATCTCTCCCGTGAGTACGACGTAGACCCTCTTGAGATCATCTTTGTGAGTGAGGTGATGCAGACGGACGTCCTCAGCTTCGAGTCTGACCTGAACGTTGGTGAGGCGTTGGCTCTCATCTCTGACACCGATCCCGACACCGTGTCCGCACGCCGCCAGATGCTTTACCCCGTCATTGAGGCCAGCGACGAGCGACTGTTCGGCGTCGTCACCCGGACCCAGCTGGAGACGGAGCTGCACCATGATCGGACTGCGGCCACAGTCGACCAGCTCGCGCACACCAAGCCGGTCGTGGCCCTTCCCGACGACACATTGCGGATCGTGGCTAACCGGATGGCCGCGCAAGCCGTAGACCGGATGCCCGTCGTCGATCGGGACGATCCCACTCGGATCGTTGGGCTAGTCTCGCTGACGATGCTGCTTGAAGCGCGACTTCGCGACGTTCAAGAGGCCCGCGACAGCGAGCGGATCCTGCGCCTACGGATCGCGCGGCCAACCAAACGGCCTCCAGACCCGCCAACCTGACACTGGCCATCTGGACAGTGGTGACAGCGTAAAACGGGCAAGGTGCGAGATCACGCAGACATTTTTTGATTAGGTTGGTGAGAAAATTCAGCTAGTGATGGCCATCTTCAAGGAAGTGCCATGAGCGAGAGAATCCTGCCGTTCGCGTATACCCTCTCCAGCGGTTCGCGCACAACGCTCGACCGCGATCTGGCTGGCGCGTCATTTGTTGCTCGGCGGCTCGTTCAGTTGCTGGGTAGGCCTGACCGTTCGACGGTCTCCCTCTGGCGGATACCCGAAGGTCTGGTCCTCTTCGACATAGATCGAAACGCGTGGCCGAACGTGTTCCTCCAAGCAGCCGGCACGTCGGAGGCGATGACCATCGAGTGGCGCCGACTCGATGACGACGGCGTGCTGCGGATCTATACGCTCGGCCGTGGTGGCCCACAAAGCGGCCAACTTGAGGTGACCGTCGCATTCGCAGGCGGCAGCACCGACATCTACCCGGCCGAGGTGTTCACCGCAGACGAAGCTGGGGACATCCTTGTCCACTACCTGCAGACCGAGTCCGTTCCCGAGATGTACACCTTGCGGGAGTTCGATCTGAAAGGGAGGAGAGCGTGAACCCCAATTGGTCCCTCCTGTGCGAATCATGCCGGACGCTCTGTGATTCGCGACCGTAATGGAAGGTTTGCGGGGTCTGCGCCATCGCGAGTCGCTCCTAGCGTTCCTAGACAACGGTCGATTCGGTCAATCGGTCCGGGGGCTTCAACAATCGACGAGTGAGGACAAACCAGCCCACAATAGCCACCGTGATGATGGCGCAATAGCCGATGACGGCGTTGGTGGTGCCGACAAAATTGCCGACCAGCCCGACCCCGATGATCGGAATGCCACTACCGCAATACGCGGCCACGGCGTACGCAGCAAATATTTTGGCATGGTCAGGCCGGTGGCTGCTGAGCGCATTGACCTGCTGGGTGGAGCCAAGAAATGCGACACCTTGCGCTGACCCAGCGACGACGGCGGAGATCAGGATCAGCCACGCTGATCCGCGAATGCCGCCGAGGACCAGCAAGCCCAAACCGACCACGACGAGAATCAAACCGACCTGCTGAGCGCGGAAACTGTCGATCCCTCGGATCAATGCTTGGACAATCCCGCCGCTGAAAAGAGCCAGTCCCGACGCGATCGCCGGGACGATGATCGAGTTGGTGTGGGTCGCTTGTTGAACAAAACTTGGCACCAAGGCCATGAATACAGCAAGCACTGACCAGACCAGAAATGCGGCGGCGCAAGCGGAAAAGAAGGGCACCTTGAAATCCTCGGGAATCTTCGGCGGCCGTGCCGCCCAACGGATACCGGTGATGCCGAGCGTCCGAGGCAGCGCCAGGAACCCGACCGCACAGATCACCAGCACAATCGACAACACGATGAAGAACAATTGCATGGGCAGTGGCAGGTAAGAGGCGAAAACACCGCCAAGCATAGGGCCAAGTCCACCGCCGATCGAGATCGCCATGGTCGAGGCAACGGCTGCACGGCGATGATCTTTGGTGCGTTCCAGAGCCACCAGTGCCGCAGCAATTGCGCCGGTGACGAGCCCCACTGAAAGACCTTGCAGACCGCGAGCAAAGTACAACCAAATGACGCCATTCGCGCTCGCATATACGCCAGTGGCGACCGCCGCGATCGCGAATGAGATCGCCAACGTAGCGCGGAATCCGATCACGTGCGGCAAAGATCCAGAAATGATCAGAGTTGGAATGAGGGTCAGGACATAGGTCGAATAGATGGTCGTGACCATCAGCGGACTGAGCCCAAACTCGTGCTCATAAATCGGCCAGTACGCCGACA
>JBDTCL010000107.1:0-4693 GCA_039923595.1 Antricoccus sp.
GCAGCCGCCGAGGGCATCGGCGGCTGCTGTTGGGCATTCACGCCGATGATCACCGCGGTGATACCTGCCAGAGCAAGCGTGAGTGCCACCGCAGCGCTGATGAGCCTGCCGCGAGGGCCCCGAAGCCCACGCACTTTGTGCTGTTGTACAGAGCGCGTGGACATCGGTCAGATCAGTTCTGTGAGTAGCGGCGACGTCCGGCGAAACCAATGCCAGCGGCCGCCAGCAGGAGTCCACCACCGGCCGCGAGAAGGCCACGGTCTTCGATTCCGGCCGTGCTACCACCACCGGTATCAGCTGCACCATTTGGAGTGGTCGTCATTTGGCTCGCTTGCAGCGCTCCGCACAATGCCGGTGAAGTTGCCGCAAGAGGCAACGTCGGGACTAAATCACTTGGCTCGCCCTGCGCCTGCTGGCTCAGCGTCGCCGGGTCCAGTCCGTGCACGACAATGACGGCCGTACCAGCCTTGACCGAGGCCAGGCTTGCCGCATCCAAGGTGATGGTGCGGGAGTACTTGTAGCTCGCACCGCTCGGCGCGATCGTCAAATCAGTGGCGGCCTTAGCGCTGGTGTCACCGCTCACCGACAGGGTGGTGCCGACCATGCCATAGGCGGGACCACCTTCGGTAGTACTGATAACTCCGTCACCATTGACGTCCGCGCTGGGCGTTGGGCACATTCCCTTGCCACCGATATGGATGTGCTGCACGTGCGGGTAGGGCTTACCCATGAACGTCCCGGGGAGACCACTGACACTCTCAGTAATGGTCGCCTGGTCGCCATCGAGTTGAAGGGTGAGGTTCCCGGACGCGCCAGAATTATTAATCTGCTGCAAGTTCGCCTGATACGACGTACCGGTAGCGGCCGAGGCGACGCCACCCATCGACAGGCTCATCGCACCAATCGCGACCGCCCCAATCGCGGCAGCAGATCCCTTTACGAACATTTTTTTGCTCATCGTGTGTCCTCCAGTTTCAACCGACCACGTCGGCGTTACGAATGGTACTTATACCGGCGATTCGTAGACATGGACGGAGTTGGATTGGTCACCACCGAACGCGCGGGGTCCTACCCGTCCCCGGACCGCTAGGACCAACTGGCAATTCAATGCCTCCATCCCGGTCCGGAAGTTAACAGTTCCCGCGGGATCCGGATGGACCAGGATTCACTCGTGACGCGGTAGATCCACGCCGCCGCGTGACCAAGCCGTGTAGCCGGTGGCGACGAACAACAACAAGACGCGTTATCGACGCGCGACCACAGGAGGCACAAGATGATGACAAGAAAGCCCATGGCGGCCGCGACGTTTGCGGCCGCATTGATCGCGCTGGCCGGCTGCGGCAACTCCAGTAGCGCCGCCCCGGCCTCGAACGCCCCGGCCTCGAGCGCGGCGGCCTCAAGCAGCCAGTCCGCGCAGAGCGGGTCGCCCGCCTCATCGGCCTCGAACCAGATGGTGACGATCAAGATCAAGGACTACAAGTACAGCGGTCCGGACTCGGTGAGCCCGGGGGCGACGGTCACGGTAATGAACGAGGACGCAGTGAACCACACCTTGACCGCAGACACGAACGGCGGTTTCGATGTCACCATTACCGCGGGTAAGTCCGCGACGTTCACCGCACCCACAACGCCCGGAACCTACAAATACCACTGCACGTTTCACGCGAACATGATGGGCGCCCTGGTGGTGAAATGAACGGCCACACACGCGTGACTACATCGCCTATCGAGCTGGTGTTTCGGGTGCTGGTGGTCGCGGCATTAGTGACCGACGCGGTCGTGCATCTGCGCCTTGCAGGGATGTATCAGGCGGCGGCGCCCGGCGGAGTCGGTGAAGGAACACTATTTCGCATCGAGGCCGCCCTCGCCATCTTGGTGGCACTGTTTGTCGCCATTCGCGGCAGTCGAGCGGCGTATGCAATGGCGTTCGTGATCACCCTTAGCGCGCTGATCGCGGTACTGCTCTACCGGTACGTGAATATTCCCGCGTTCGGGCCGATTCCGGCAATGTATGAACCGGTATGGTTCTTCAACAAATCACTCTCCGCGGTCGCCGAAGGCATCGGCGTGATCGCGGCCGGTGCCGGATTCGTCCATACCCGTCGACGGTGAGAACACAACTGTGACGGTTGTATCCAGACTTTCAGCGGAGGCTACTTCGGGACTTCTGCACATGCCAGTCGGTCGCTTGCGCGCTACTGAAGCCGTTGGAACTTGCAAGTCACCGAGCCTAACTAGAAATGCTCATAAACCGGGACGGAAGAGGGAGCGGTGATTCATCTGATGGAATAGCAGGCTACTAATTGACATAAGAGAATTATCAGCGGTGATAAGGGGTCGATCTTCGCGCATATAATTGAGAAGTCATCGGCCTGAGTTTTGACGATTTCCAGCCCACAACGTGGACACGCAGCCATCATTACGGGATTCTATGGATTGTCGTGAGCATTAATCAGGCGGACGAGTGACGTGATTTTGGAACAAGAACCGGTGAAGGACGAGGTGTTCACGCCAAATCGCCAATTCTGGCTCACGTCGACAGTTCACGAGGGGGCTCGGCGCGATCGCGCCGTTCCAGCGAATGGTCATCGTGCTTAGCAGGAATGCAACCCGTCACTGTGACGTTAGGACAGACGAGTTCAACCCATTGACCGCCACCCTGTGCGTCAAGGACAGCACGAAGTCCAACATTAAACGCCCTGCTTAGTAGCCTGTCATCGGCTCGCGGATTGGCTCGTTGGGCGGATGACGGGAATCGAAAACGATCCTGGAGCTATATCGAGCGATGTCGAGCGATAACTAGGCGGACTTCGGGACGTTCTGGTGTTTCGAACGATAGTGGGATATGCCCCAGTGTTGCTCAGAGCAACACCCTATCGCCCCTAATCCATGGTCCCGAGGAACGCTATTGAGAATCCGCCGCTCAGAGGCAAGACCAGAGAGATCCGGGCGCTGGCAGTCGTAAGTGCACCGGACCGATACTGCAACGCGGTTTGCGGATTGTCGCTGACATCGCTCCGTCAGCATCACCGGGGCGACACCACTGGAACAGCAGAAATCGGACCGGATGGGGATCGGCCTGCGAAAAGTGCGGTAAACACCCATCGACAGTGGATCGGTGTTTATTTGCGGTGCAGGGTGACTTTCGGCTCTACTCAGTATTGCGCCGATGGTCCATACTCGACACATGGAAGATGACAACGCACCAGCACGAATCATTGTCGGTATCGATGGTTCTGACTCATCGATCGACGCATTGCGTGCAGCAGCCAGAATTGCGACAGCAATGGCTGCACGAATCGACGCCGTCATGACGTGGGAGTACCCGGTGAGGTTCCCCAACCCGCCCGGCTGGTCACCGGAAAGTGACGCGCAGGCCGTCCTGTCGGACGCCGTCGCAAAGGCGTTCGGCACTGATCTGCCGGCGGGAATAAACACTGCTGTTCTTTACGGACCGCCTGCTCGGGTCCTCATCGAGCAAAGCGAGGCCGCCGACCTGCTCGTACTGGGCAGTCGAGGTCACGGCGGTTTTACCGGACTGCTCCTGGGTTCGGTGAGTACCGCGGTTTCGCAACATGCCCAATGTCCGGTTCTGATAACGCATCACGCCGAAAAAAGTAAAATTACCGGCCGCACCCACGGGGATAAAGCCATTATCTGAGCGACGAACCCGCAGCAGGCCCGGCGGCGAGAGAGCAGCGAGTGAAGCGCTGTCATATCCGCCGGATGTTTTCGACATGCTGCGACGTCGACGCCATGCTCAGTCACTGTGGCCGACCACTTGGGTTCTTCCGTCTGGCAATAGTCCAGTTGGAGCGGGAAGTCCACAGTCCTGGCGTTGTGGTTGGCGATCGCCTTCCACAGGGCCGGATCTCTCTGTTTGTGGGTCTCGGGACGCGCCAGAGGGAAGAGAGGGTGCTATTTGGACGCTGCCGAATACTTGCCATGTTGTGCAGGGCGCCTTGGCTGAGAGCAACAGATTCGAGTTTTTGAGCAAAATATTACGGGTGTCTAGAGTGTCTTGCTACCTTTTTGAGCGGATGACGGGAATCGAAAACGATCCTGGAGCTATATCGAGCGATGTTGAGCGATAACTACGCGGACTTCGGGACGTACTGGCGTTTCGAACGATAGTGGGATATGCCCCAGTGTTGCTCAGAGCAACACCCGTTCGCATGATGCCCCCGAGGAGTGCTAATCA
Organism: Antricoccus sp.; assembly: GCA_039923595.1. Taxonomy (GTDB): domain Bacteria; phylum Actinomycetota; class Actinomycetes; order Mycobacteriales; family Antricoccaceae; genus Antricoccus. The sequence goes on from JBDTCL010000107.1 coordinate 4,202, forward strand.
GGATTCGCCGCTCAGAGGCAAGGTAGGAGAAACCCGGACGGTGGCAGTCGTGACTGCACCGGACCGATACTGCAACGCGGTTCCATGATTGTCATCGCCATCGCTTCTCGTCAGCATCCCGCGGCTGCGGCACTGGAATAGCGCATCGCGTGGACAGTGCCGCTACTAGTGGGTGGCATCATCACCATTGTCGTCAGGACACCGCAACGCATTATTGGGCGCACGACGGCTTTTGTAAACTGCCAATTCTGAATCGGATGCGCCGTCTAGCTGCGATCTCGGGTTTCTTACTCCACGGGCGCGTGCCCCGACGAAAATCGCCGACGCGCGGCATTGTGAAAGCCGGATTCAGGTCTGAGACACTCCGGGCGGGACTATTGCGATGACGGCCCCATTTCCTACCAGCAACTACGCAGGACGCGCACGGAGCGCGTCCATCTTCGCTCGATGAGGGTGGTTATGCGTGACCTTGACATTCCTTGTCCGCACGCG
>JBDTCL010000108.1:0-4040 GCA_039923595.1 Antricoccus sp.
AACATCAACGATCGTGTCGGATCGACCCATATGGACGGGCTGAAAGCGGCCGTCCTCGAGCACGGTGCCGACCTCGGCGTGGCACATGATGGTGACGCTGATCGTTGCTTGGCGATTGATGCTAGTGGCGCGATGGTTGATGGCGATCAGATCTTGGCGATCTGCGCGATTGCATTGGCGGGCTCTGATCGACTAGCAGAGCGCACGGTAGTCGCTACGGTGATGAGCAATATGGGTTTCCACAATGCGATGGCACAACACAACATCGACGTGGTAACCACCGCTGTCGGTGACCGCTATGTGCTTGAGAAACTACGAGCAGATCGATTGACCCTTGGCGGGGAGCAAAGCGGCCATGTGGTGTTCCTGGATGAAGCCACGACCGGCGACGGGATCTTGACCGCTTTGCACCTCATGGCACAAGTCGCGGCAACGGGAAAAAGTCTCGCAGAATTGGGATCCGTGGTCCAGCGGCTGCCACAAATTCTGCTTAATGTTGAGGTCCGAGATAAAGTCGCCGGCACCCAATCAAAGCCTGTACTTGAAGCAGTCCGACGCGCCGAAGTCGAACTCGGCGGCGAAGGGCGCATCTTGCTGCGGCCAAGTGGCACCGAACAACTCGTGCGAGTGATGGTGGAGGCAGCGACCCATGAGCAGGCGGCGGTTGTCGCGCAAAAAGTCGCTACCGTTGTGTCCGCTGCACGCTAAAGAATCCGCCGGTGCATTTTAGCGAGTTCGCGCTTTGAGCACGACGAATTTGTTCGTGCCGCCGATTTGACGCACTGAACCAAAAATTTTAGGCAGCTGCGTGTGGTAGCCCAGATGGCGATTGCCCACCAGATAAAGTTCGCCGCCCGGACGCAGTACCCGCCGAGCGTCGACGAACATTGCCCAGGCGAGCCCGCCACCGACCGCGTGCCCGGTATGAAACGGTGGATTGCACAGCACGATATCGATGGTGCGATCTGCAATGGGCTCAAGCAAATGTCCGCATTCGATGCGTACCGGACGATCACCAAAAGTGCTCAACCAATTTCGGTGCGCTGACTCAGTCGCCGCATATGACTCATCGACGAGGGTGTAATTCGCCGCAGGATTAGCGCTGGCGCTGGCGATCGCGAGGATGCCGTTACCGCATCCGAGATCGGCGATTTGGCGATCTGCGCAATCGGTCGGCAAGCACTCCAAAAGTGCTCGGGTTCCCACATCAAGATGATCAGCCGAGAAGACGCCGGGCATGGAGTCCAGTTTGGTTCCGTTCGCAAGCGCATAGGTCGCAATCTGTGGCGCTTCGAGCGGTGTCTGCTGATGCGGCTGAGGGACTCGAAGGAGCCGGGCCTTTCGCTCGGCGAGGCTTGCTTGGACCTCACCGAAGAAATGTTGCAGGATATCTCCAACGGTGTGCGGCAAATGCTTAATCATCTCGCCCGCAGCAACGTACGCCTCGTTCGCGAGGTGCAAGCCAGAAACTTGACGGCGCAGCAGTGCGAGGGCCTTTGGTGGTCTGATGAGCACGGCATCCCACGACATACTCGATAGCTGGCGAGGATCACTCACAAACGTGACTGCCTCTGCGGAGAGGCCATTGCCTTCTAGGTTTGCGCGCAGCGCCGTCTGTGCATTATGTGAATCACCCAGACTGAAGACCGAAGCAGTCGAAGCCAGAGTTGCCGCGAGTGCACCGAATCGGTCGCCAATCACCAGGATCCGCGCGCCAGCTACCGAGCGGGTGCGGTGCAGATCAGCAAGCAACAGCGCATCAGCGGCATCGAAGCCCTGCAATGTCTGATCGTGCGGAAAACGGTCGATGCTGGTCGATCCGAATGCGTGGATAAAGGTTGCCATGATGAACCAGCATGCCCGAGTCCATAATGATGCGATGAAGAAGGTGGCGCATAGATGAACAACACCGGCGAACCGACCCTGCTGGCGTTCGACGTTTTTGGCACCGTCGTCGACTGGCATAGCACCATCGCCCGCGAAATTGCGCTATTGGCACCTGGGGTCGATGGAGCGTCCTTTGCTCGGGCGTGGCGGGCCGGATATTGGCCGGCCATGCGCCAAGTCGAGCGTAGCGGGGAATGGATTCCGCTCGATGTACTGCACCGGCGGATATTGGAGAAGATACTGCCTCAGTTCGAGTTGGCGCATCTCGACGAACCGCAGCGACGAGACCTCAACCAGGTTTGGCATCGACTCGATCCATGGCCCGATTCGGTTGCGGCGCTCAAGCGACTGAAGCAGCGATTTATCATCACGACATTGTCCAACGGAAATATCAGCCTCTTAACCGAAATGGCTAAACATGGCGACCTTCCGTGGGATTGCATCCTCAGCGCCGAGGTGTACGGCCACTACAAGCCAGCACCACAGACCTACCTGGGGGTGTGCAAGACGTTCGATCTTCATCCGAGTTCGGTGATGCTCGTAGCAGCGCATCATGATGATCTTGATGCGGCGCAAGACTGTGGCCTAGCAACGGCATACATCGAACGTCCAGCCGAGAACGGCTCCGATCGTCCCAAGGATGTCGGCATGAGCGAGCGCCACCCACTGCACTTTGCCAGCCTGAGTGCCATCGCTGACTATTTTCACTGCTGACCCATCCGAATTAGGTTTGGTTACGGATAACCGAGACCGAGAATGCAACACCTCTGAGGAGACCGATGAGCACGCTTGAAGACTTCACTGCTACAGCAATTGACGGAACCGACACCTCGCTTGATTCGTACAAAGGAAAGGTCGTGCTCGTGGTGAATACCGCCTCCGAGTGCGGGTTTACGCCGCAATACGAAGGCCTGGAGTCGTTATATAAGAAGTATTCAGATCAGGGATTCGTGGTACTGGGATTCCCATGTGACCAGTTTGGTCACCAAGAACCTGGCGATGAGTCGCAGATCAGTGATTTCTGCCAGAAGAATTTCGGCGTGACGTTTCCACTTTTTGCCAAAGTCGATGTCAACGGAGACGATGCGCATCCCATCTTCGCCTGGTTGCGCGACACTAAGGGCGGGCTACTCGGTGAGAAGATCCGGTGGAACTTTACCAAGTTCCTGATCGGCCGAGACGGAACGCCGATCAAGCGTTTCGGTTCGACTACCAAGCCAGGAAAACTGGAAAAGGACATCGAGTCTGCGCTCTGATTCACTCACGCGGTAACGTCCCACGCATGAGTAACGAGAATATTAGGCACCTTGAGGACGGCATTGAGCGTGATCTAAAGATGGATTACGGCTCCTATCTGCACCTTGATCAGTTGCTGTCGGCTCAGCAGCCACTTTCGGAGCATCACGATGAGATGTTGTTCATCATCCAACATCACGTCACCGAGTTGTGGATCAAGTTGATTGTGCATGAACTGACTGCGGCTATGAAATTAGTCGCTGCCGATCAACTGGGGCCAGCGCTAAAGTGCCTTGCTCGGATCAAGCATATTCAGAAGCAGATGACTGAGCAATGGATTGTGCTTACGACACTCACGCCGACCGAGTACAGCCAATTTCGCGGTGTTTTGGGAAAGGCTTCGGGCTTTCAGTCGGTTCAGTACCGGCTATTGGAGTTTATGCTCGGCAATAAAAATGCCGAGATGGTCGGGGTGTTCAAGCATGATCCGGAAGCCCAAGCGCGTTTACAACGTGCGCTAGAGGCTCCCAGCTTGTACGACGAGGTCATCAGATCACTTGCTCGCCGTGGCTATGACGTGCCAGCAGAGTTACTGGAACGAGATGTCACTCAACCGCACGTGCTCAACAAAGATTTGGTCGCGGTCTTTGCGAAGGTGTACCGCGATCCCAAGAACCAGTGGGATATCTACGAACTGTGTGAAGAACTGGTCGATGTCGAGAACACCTTCCAGGCGTGGCGTTTCGCGCACCTGAAAACCGTAGAGCGCATTATCGGGTTCAAGACCGGCACCGGCGGCTCGTCCGGCGTCGCGTTCTTGCGCAAGGCGCTCGACCTGACGTTCTTCCCCGAGCTGTACGCGGTCAGAACTGAGCTGTAGATACGAAGTGGCCGGTTCACACGCGACGTCGCGTGTG
>JBDTCL010000109.1:0-5281 GCA_039923595.1 Antricoccus sp.
CCGCGACACAGAGCACCACGGAGCCTTCTCGTGCGGCGGCACCACCGGCAAGCCCCGTGCCAGCACCTCGCGCGATTACCGGCACATTGTTGGCGTCCGACCATCGCATTGTGGCGATGACGTCGGCGGTGGACTTGGCGAGCACGACAGCTAGGGGCGTGCCAATCGGGACCATGTCTGCGGCATCTCGCAGATATGACTGCATGTTGGCGCTATCGGTAATGACCCGCCCGTCGGTGACAAGATGCGTAAGGGTTTCGGTATCAATCACGAGGTTCCTCCTGCTCGGCGAGCCACGCCCTGGCCCGAGTTTTAGACGCGCGAGAGCACCATGCATCTTCGACGATCTCACAGATCTCATCTTGGCTAACTTCTGCGATTCGACTTCCGCGCAGCAGCACGGATGAATGGCCATTGAAGTGCGCCGTTGTGAAGAACGGCGAGCTGGCATCGTTTACTAAAGCAGTCTTTTGAGCCTCTCCGGCCACCCACAATACGATGACGTCGTCATAGCGTTCGCCGGTGATGAGGTCGATCGCATCGGGTCTCGGAGTGCGAAAAAATACGAAAGATTTGCCGCCGACCTGATACACCCGGCCCGATTCATCAAGGGTGACGTGCGGCATGGCTGCTGCAGTGTCCCGAATATCGCTCACCCTCGCCTTGCGACTTCGTCCCATGTGCACCACTCCGTTCGCCGTGAAGTCCATGACAATCCTGTCAGATCATCGCTTCGGGTGTATTCGCCATGCTGTCAAGCCGGCCGTCTCAGGCAGCCTCGACGGCTATACCAAATATTGGCAGCAGGACATCAGCTCGGTGAAAACGAGCGGCGTGACGGCGAACGTCACCGCATCGACGGTCGATTTTGAGGTGCTTTACCTTCGTCCAGACGGATCGGAGCTTTTCCAGCATCAAGTGGCGACATTAGGTGCTAAGGACACCAGCTTTGTCATTACCGCGATGGGCGTCGCTCAGGTGTATTACGACACGCAGTGACTGCGGTGGCAGACTTGCCTGATGACCGACTACGCGCCTCAGGCCGACCCCGTACTTATTCCGCTGCACGCTGATCAGCTCGACACCCAGCAGCGGGTGCTATACGACGAGATCCTGGGTGGCCGCGCGGCGCTGACGACCCATACCGCTCTCACCGGACCCCAGGGTCAGTTACTGGGCCCCTTCGATCCACTCCTGCGATCGCTAGAAGTGGGGGCGGCAGTGCAACAGCTCGGTCTGGCGCTGCGCCACAAGACCACGTTGCCAGCCGTCGCCACTGAGACGGCGATTCTCACCGTGGCAATTAGTTCGGGAGCGGAATTTGAGTGGTATGCCCATTCTGCGATCGTTCGCAGTCGCGAGCTTTTGTCCGAGGATGACATCACGCGAATCCGTGAGGTGCGAATACCGCAGGCTGAGGATGCGGCGCTGGCTTGGGAGTTGACTCAGGTGTTACTGACCCATAGCCCTATCAGCGCCGATCAAAAGGACCGCGCCCTTACCCGATGGCAAGAGCGCGGTCTGGTGGAATTGGTGTGCATGGTCGGTCATTACAGCAATCTGGCAATCTTGCTGTGCGGACTCAATATTCTGCCGCCCGCGCAGACCGACTTCCGCGCATAGTTTCTATTTCTGTTCCGGAGCCTTGTACGCCTTCGCCTCTGGACTTTCGAAGAAAGCCTGCTTTGTCGATAGATTTCCTGGGACCGACGGATCGGGAACATTGATGATCGTTTCCCTGGTCGACGGGGATCCCGGCTTGCTGAAGTCCAACTTCGGCAGCAGTCCTTTGACATCAACCGACGTCAGCGACTTGAACGCCTTCAACAAGCCAGGGCGGGTCATGTCCTTGTTGTCACACGCCTTCTCAAGGATTGCTTGCCACACCAAACCAGATGCATAGCCCATGGGAACGGTGTAGTCGGGCGGATCCGCGCTGTAGAGCTTCTGGTACTCGGCCGCAATCTGAACCATCTTTGGCACATTTGGTGAGGTGAAGGGGATCACGTTGCTCGCTTGTAGGTAGTTCTTGACAAGCACATCCTTAGCTGGAGTCTGCATGAGATTGGCCTGGTAGGTCGGACCAGTACCGATCAGCGGCACATTCAGATTCTGATTTGCCATCTGTGTTGCGATCGACGTCATGGCCGCAGCGGTGGTCGTGGCATAAACCGCCTTCACGCCTTCACTCTTGAGCTTAGTGACAGTTGCAGCCATGTCCGTGTCGCCAGCGCCCACAGGGGCTTCGACGATCGTCTGGTTGTGTTTCGAGGCGTAAAACTTAGTTCCGAGTAATGCGTCCTTGCCATATTCAGAGTCAATGTAGACATGCCCGATCTTGTCGCCATCGGTCAGCGAGCCTTGCTTTTGCAGATAGGCCAAGCCGTTGATGGCATCGATGTCATAGGTCCCGCCGAGCATCATCACATACGGGTTATCCAGGTTCGTTGATGCCCACGCCATCGAATTGCCGATCATTTGATCAGCGGTGAATTGACTCTTTAGCGCCGCGATCGTGGGCGATCCCCCCACTTGGATATAGCCGACGATCTTAGTCTTCTGCGCGGCATAAATGGTGACCGCCTTATCGGATGCATAGTTGTTGTCTTGATCGTCAAGTTTGATTTTCCGGCCGCACACGCCACCGGCCTTGTTGACCTCATCTAGCCAAATCTGAGTCCCGTGCAGAAGCCCCACGTCAAAGGTCTTGAAAACCCCACTATGGTCCATATTGATACCAAGCGTGATGGAGTCCTTGTCCACTCCAAAATCAGTTTTGATGCCACCAGAGTCCGATGTGCCAGACGTATTTCCCTTTGTACTGCAACCGCTCAATCCAATGAGTGCAGCAAGTCCGAGTGACGCGATCGTAGTTAACCGTTTCATAGAAGCCCCTTTGGCAACGTTGTCTGAAGGTCTTCCCAACGTAACCGAGCGAACTCTATAGAAAATAGACCCTGCTGGTATCAATTCGATCCCAATCCAGGTATCTGCGCTGCGAATCTAGGCGATCAAGCGACGCTGCGGGTGACCTTTTCCTGATGCTGCCAACGCTTGCCAAGGCCAACAAACGAGCCGGCATTGCACGCAAGTAGCGCGATAAGAACAACCGCACCCAGCAACGCACTGTTGAGGAATAAATTGTCCTTGATGGGCCAAGCCGTGAACCATTGCAACAAGAGCAATATCGCACCTGCAACGCAGGAAAACCACATCCCAAAACCTAGCACCAAGAGCACACCGATGACGGCGATCAGCACCATAAGCACAATGTTCACCCACGCATGCTGTTCAGATAAGAACTGCCAGAAGCCTGGCACCGGATTGCGTGAGCCGCTGTCGCGCGCCGATCCGACAAAACCGTCGATCGGACTGCCCCCACGCGTCCACGCTTGGTCGTGCGAGGTGGGTCGTCCTAAGCCAAACGTACGATCGATGAAGGTCCAGATGAACATCCAACCGATGAGAATGCGCACCAGGCCGAGCAAGTAGCCACCAAACTTTGACATTCGCGCGCCACGCAGTTCACGCTCCTCAACGACGGTCGCAACGACGGGATCGCGATTTTCAACCGAATCAGGCAGTACTGCCGCGGGCGTTGCACCACCGGAATACGGCGTGTCAGCGATCGGCATTGCTTCGGTGTACTGGTGATCATCACCGACCTCATGATCAATTACTTGAGGTTGATCCGGAACCGCAGGCAACGTCTGTCTCGGGTAGTGCGTGGTATCACGATCGGTCATTGGCGCAGCACTCGAACCTAATTCCGACTCACCCATCGGCTCGACATCTCGCAGCACGTCATCGTGCGGCGCCGGTTGGCTTAGTGAATCGGCAGCCGCCGTACGCTGTGCGGATAGCGAACCGACGGTCTCGATCCCGGGATCAGCCTCGGTGCCGATCGGTTCGGCCTGCGGTGTCTCTTGCCCCTGGGGAGCGATGAACTGCGGATCGTTTCTAAATGGTGGATCTTGCGGTTCGCGATCAACCATGAGAAAGACCTGCTTCCGTTCGCGGGCGGACGAGACGAACTCTCACCGTACCCGAGGGCCACTCTCATCGAAGATATCGCGCGCCGTACGCAGACCGATCTTGCGAGGGCTCACTGGCCGCCGCACCATCACTATTTGGCGATTCTTCTCGACTAGTAAAGTCTTCATCACAACCGCTTTAAGGGACGAGGGAAACATGATTGCATCTGCTGGCCAGTTTAACTTTGCTGATCGTGTCGACGAATTGCTCGCGCAATATGATCAGCCTTCTGCCAGCGTCGCGCAGCTGCTGGTTGACCGGCATCCGGCAGATGCGGTCGCCTTTCACATCGTGCAGCCAGATCTGAGCGCAACCCAGATCACGTTCGGTGATCTGGCGACTAAGTCGCATGCATTCGCCTCAGCTCTGGCCGCGCAAGGTGTCAAGCGCGGCGACGCGGTGGGCGTGCTCATGGGCAAATCCGAGGAACTGGTTGTCGCGCTCATCGGCATCTGGCGGCTCGGTGCGATCCACGTTCCGCTCTTTACCGCATTCGCGGCGCCGGCGATCGAACTTCGACTTTCGGCGAGCGGGGCCCGCGTTGTGGTCGTCGATGACGATCAGCAGTCGAAACTCGATGTGGTGCAGATCGATGGCGTTGCTCGGATCGTGGTGGGCGGCGCTGGATCGGATGACACCTCGTACAACGCACTTATGGATGCGTACAGCGGTCAATCCGTTGACACGGTCGCAGGCGGTGGCGCCGCGACTATGATTTTGCTATTCACCTCAGGCACCACCGGCACCCCAAAGGGAGTGCTTGTCCCGGCCCGGGCGATCGCCTCTTTACATGAGTACATGGAAATGGGACTCGACCTTCGAAACGACGACGTGTTCTGGAATGCCGCGGATCCCGGTTGGGCTTACGGGCTTTATTACGCCCTCGTCGGACCGATGGCGATGGGACTGCCCAGTATCCTGCTTAAAGCCGGCTTCTCTCCAGCACTGTCGTGGCAGGTAATGGAACGATTTGGTGTCACCAATTTTGCGGCGGCACCGACGGTCTATCGGGCATTGCGTACCGATCCGGCGCCGATCCCGGAGGGTCTCAAACTACGAAGGGCATCCTCGGCAGGCGAACCGCTGACCCCAGACGTTATTAATTGGGCTCAAGATGCACTCGGTACAACGGTGCGCGATCATTATGGCCAAACCGAGCACGGGATGATGATCTGCAACAGCTGGATCGATGGCCTCCGTGAGGAAGTCAAGCCCGGATCAATGGGAAGGCCGCTACCTGGCTGGG
>JBDTCL010000110.1:0-3381 GCA_039923595.1 Antricoccus sp.
GATGCTCTGGGCAGGTGCAGTACGTATCTATCTCGGCGCGACCGGTCTGAGCAGTACGGCCGCAGCACCAATTCCAGGCAAAGCGATATCAGTCTGAGATTCTGGTCGCCTTGGCGCATTCTCCTGCCACCAGTTGCGGGACCGACGAGCAATTACTCATTGGCGCGATGGATGAAGGCGTCCTTAGGGCATGCATTCTGCCGAAGCGGTCGCAGGTGTTGAGTCGCGCTCACTTCCTAGTGATTTAAGGCTGCGTCTAGTGCCTAACTGGCGCTGCAACTCGGTCTAAATCGGGGCCGGTTCCTCACGCCCTGGGCGACTGGCAAACCCCGGTTGATCGAGCTCATCGCAGCTGATGAATCTCACCGGTCCAGCATTCATCGCTGATCCATCGAGATCCGCTTTTAGAAATGGAACCACCAGCGCATACCCGGTTGCGTAGGTTGATTGCATCGGCATTTCGTCGCGGTCACGCGGAGCGGTTGCGGCCACAACTTGCTGTGCTTGCCGAAGAGTTGGCAGACCAACTCACCGACTCTGGGCCTGAGGTAGACCTGATCATCGCCTACGCAGAACCACTGCCTGTCGCGGTGATCGGCGCGTGGCTCGGCGTGGCCCGCCAGGACTGGCCGCGCGTGACTTCGCTGATTATCTACCGACGCTGGCCGCCGAGCGCCGGATCTCGTTGGGAGCGGATCTAATCAGTGATCTGCTGCGTGTTCAGGACCGGGACAGTACGGGAATCGCCGATAATGAGTTGGTAGCAACCGGTATCTTGCTGCTCAACGCCGACCGTGAAACCACCGTCAATGTCATTGGTAACGGCCTTGGCGCGCTCCTCGCCCAGCTAGATCAACTGGCAATCGTGCGCGCCAGCATCGGTGATCAGGCACAACTCGCTGTAGCTTGCTAAGACCTGCTGCGTTTTGAGGGACCACTGCAACTATTCGCACGCACAGCAACGGCCGACGCCGAGATTGACGGCGTCCAAATCGCTGATAGCCAGATGATTGCAGCAATGCTCCGCGCCGCCAATCACGATCCGGCTGCCCTTAGCTCGGGTGGAAATCCAAACATCGGTGCGAACTTTGCGCACTCGATTTCCGCAGCTTGCACTGAGCCAGACACCGAGGCATCGACCCGAATTCGTGATCCGTGGACTGGAACCCCTACCGGTCACTATCGGCTGAATTCAGCGGCTAGCCCCCATAAAGCGAGGTAGGCTAGTTAGCCTCGACTCCGAGAATGACCGCGTACGATCCGATGCCTTTCAAGTGATCACCGCGTGCTTCGCCACTGTCATAAAGGATGCTCTGTAGCAAACCGGTCTCAGGATCGAACTCAACGTCGGTAATCGTTCCGAGTTCATCCCCAAAGGTGCTGAGCGCCCGTTTACCTATCACTTGATGATGTTTATCTGCTCCTAGCTTCTGCGCCTCGTCACCCTCGACAATCTTCGAGATGTCGGCGACGGTAATCGCATCCTCGCCGAAAGCAGAAATCGTTTCCCAGGTGAGAAACTGCTGATGCTTGTCTTTGGTCTTGTCCAGCTGGACCGCCGAAACACGATGCGTGGGCACGTCAATGACGAAACGGGAAATTCGCCCAATGCTCTCGGCGTTGGCCAAACTGACGACCGGGCGGCCGGTGGACTCTTTGAAACGCATCATCGATCAGCCTCCAACTTGGCTCGAAACTGCTCGATGGCCGCGCCGAATCCAGCCAGATCATGTCCGACAAAATCCTTCGCACTAGCCGGTACGATCAAGTGCTCGCCAGAGGCGGCAATGGTGTCCGGGAGCGGGATGAGCACATTGGTGCCACTAGTACCAAGCGCTGCCGAGGCCTCAATCTCGTAGCCGACGACATCGCATTGGCGGGCACCACCTTGAGATACCTCGATGATGACGTCGACTACCTTGCCGAGATCGGTGCCGCCATCGGTGAGCACCTGCGAGCCTAAGACGTTGCCGCCCGATCCGCCGGTAGCTGCTGAACTGTCGAGCACGGTCTCAGTCGATTCGAGAACACCTTCATCGGTGATCATGACAGCGTCAGAGCCAAGCGACGATACGTTGCTCCACGCCAGGGAACTCTTCAGGGGTCCAGCGAAGATGCCGCGGCCCGCGAGGGTGAAACCACCGACCTGTCCGCCGCCAGCGGCATAGACGACATCTTTGATCTGCGCGATATCTTCACCGCCCATCGTGACTACGGGACGCTTCTCCAACTCCGATGTGCGCATCAGCCGGGTCATGCGTCCTTACCGCCCCTCGAACGCGGTGACCGCGCCGGATCCACAATTACCCCACCGCGACGACGACGCGCCTGAATCGCGATGAACCCGCCCACCAGCAACAGGACGATCACCACAACCACCAGAAGCCATTGCCACCAGTTCATCGTGCACCTCCGAGTTTTCTGACCGTACCTAGTCATCGGCTCGCGCCGAGCGGCAATTCGGAATGGACCGATGCTAGTTAACATATTAGTCATATGCGGTTCACAGCTAGGTGTGATGACATTGCCACTCGCCCGCATCAATACCGGCACTGACCAGACACGGATCGCGTCGGCACGATTTCATCGTCCGCGCTAGAAATCCTCGCAAGTGACTCTGCACGAAACCACGCGATAGTCTCGAGTGCATGACCGTAGCGGCGCTGGGCCAACTAATTGTTGCCAGCAGCAGAATTGTCGCCTTTACCGGCGCGGGCATCTCGACGGAGTCCGGTATTCCGGACTTCCGGTCACCCGGTGGACTGTGGACCCGTTACGATCCACGTGAGTTCACATTCCAACGATATGTAGATTCCGCCGACGTGCGCGCTCTCTCTTGGGCAATGCGTCGTGAGTTTGTCGCCCATCACGCCGAACCTAACCCGGCCCATATGGCGCTCGCGCAATTGCAACGTCGCGACAAGCTCATGGGAGTCATCACACAAAATATCGACGGACTGCATCAGCAAGCAGGAAGTACTCACGTCATTGAAATTCATGGCACGGCACGCCGGGTGGTTTGCATTGGCAAGGCCCCGGAGCATGGCGTACCGAACGGCTGCGGCTTCACCGCGTCAACAGAGTGGGCGTTCGAGCAGCTCGACGCTGGCGCTGACGAACCCACCTGTCCCACGTGCGGTGGATTGATCAAGTCAGCAACGATCTCCTTCGGTCAGCAGATGCCGACGGACGCAGTCGATCAAGCCATCGCGATGGTCCGTAGCTCGGACCTCGTGCTGACGATCGGCTCGTCGCTGCAGGTCTTTCCGGCTGCTGACATCCCTGTTGAAGGACTACGCGCGGGCGCGATGCTGGCGATTATCAACGATGAGCCGACACCATTGGATGAGTTCGCGACGGTAATCGCACGTGGCCGTGCTG
>JBDTCL010000111.1:0-2820 GCA_039923595.1 Antricoccus sp.
CAGCGGCAGTCTGCGGTGCGTGCGGTTCGCTCAGTAATGCACGTGCGACCAATCCGCGACTGTGCTTGGCCATGTGGGAGACCACCGTGCGCTCGCCAGAAACTTCACGAAACACTCGTACAGCTAGAAATCGATCAAGTTTCGGATGCCAAGACATAGCGTAGGTATCTGATCGACAGTCAACGATCAGACCGTTACGCGACACTGGCGCCAGCACATGTGTCAAATGACTCTTCCAGAATGCCCCGAGCGATCCAATTCTCGGCAGGGCGACTCCCATCGATAACCGATAGGCCGGTATCCGATCAGTGAGTCGCACAACACCCCATAGCGCCGAAGCAATCACAATGCTGCGAGTTGCCCGTCGCTTCGCCGCTGCATCAAGTGATCCCACGTCGAAGGCATCGTACAGAACTCCGTTATATATCTGGGATGCCAGCGCTGTCGGCGCCTGGATAAGATGCACATTTGCAGCTACTGTGTCGGCGAGCCCGGCGCCCACCTTGAGCGTTTTGAGTGCATCTGGCTGGGCAGAGGTGTCGATAAGTGCGCTAAGTACCTGACTGCGCGCCGTCGTCAACTCCGGGAATGACAAGGTCTGCAGATCGAGTGGTTTACCGCGACGAGGGACTGATTTGCCTTCGGAGGGGGGAAGCAGAATCAGCACGAGTCCATTGTCGCAAGTGGTCGCCGGTGCGCGTCAGCGAGGCGCGGAAGTTAGATTCTCTCGATTGGAGCCTCTTCCTAAGGCGCGTGCGACGCTGCACTACGGTGTGAAGCGTGCGATGGCAGGTGGGACGACGAGGAACTGATCGTGATTTGCTGGCGCAACTGCTGCAGCGCAAGCGGTCTGAGATAGTGATTAGACACTGCTGCGGACTCTGCGGCAGTTCTCAGCATGGCCAGCCGTATCTCACCAATTTCACCAACCCGCCAGCGATCTCGATCTCGCACGCTGGCCAGTGGACCGCGGTCGCCGTCAATGCATCAGCTATCGGTGTCGATATCGAACGGTATAAGACCGATATCAACGGGCTCGCCGAATTCGCCCTTGATCCCGCCGAGGTGAGCTCGCTGGCCGATCCACCCTCAGCGGCGCAGTCATCGGCGATATTACAACGCTGGGTGATGAAAGAAGCTGTGGTCAAGGCTGCCGGTGTCGGCCTGAGCGTCGAGCTCGCTGACGTCGCACTCCACCGCCTCGCGGCTCATCGGTGGCTAGCAAGTTCGCCACAGCTGCGATCGCGCTATGTTGTCGAACAGCTAGTTTTAGTAGGGCCGCTGATTGGCGCTGTCGCGACGTTGCACGTCACGGACCAAGACGGGGGAGTGCGCGCTCATTGAGCCATGCGTTCAATAGTGACACTGCCGAGTCGCCGCAGCGATCGGCAGCAAGAGCGACAAAGTCTGAGGTTTTGGCGATACTGTGCCGATAACGATCGGCCCACTCGCGCAGCAAATCAAAAAACGGTCCATCACCGAATTGCCGTCTTAGCGCATGGAGGGCCAGCGCTCCGCGTTTATATAACCGATCGTCAAACATCAGCTCAGGGCCCGGATCGGCGATTACGAAGTCTTGGCGTAACTGCCTCAGAAGTCGATGATGGTGGTGGGCGAGCGCGTCGGCCGTCTGCCTACCCGCCTGCTCGGACCATAGCCATTCGCAATAACAGGCGAAGCCTTCGTTGAGCCAAATATGTTGCCAGGAAGCGACTCCTACTGAGTTCCCGAACCATTGATGCGCTAGCTCATGCGCGATTAGTTGGTCATAGGTGGAGTGGCCGGTGACGTGGTTGGCACCAAAGGTCGAAAGTCCTTGTGATTCAAGGGGAATCTCCAGCGGATCGGAGGTGATGATGACGTGGTAACCGCTGGCGAACGGATACGCTCCAAAGCGCCGTTCAAAGAGCGTAATCATTTCAGACTGACGTGCGAAATCCCTATCGAACTTTGGCCGTATCGTCGTCGGAACGACCGCAGTTTGGCTGATTGGTCGCTCACCGAGAATGACGCGTGGTGCTTGACTGATATGGATTGTGGCCAGATAGCTAGCCATTGGCTCGCGTTGCTCATACAGCCAGGTCGTGAGCGAGCCGCCGACGCGGCGCGAGATCAGCGCCCCGTTGGCGAGCACTGTGTATGGAGAATCGCTGGTGATCTGAAATCGATACGACGCTTTACTGCTGGGGTGGTCGTTGCACGGGAACCAGCTTGATGCTCCGGTTGGCTGGCTCGCGACAAGTGCTCCGTCGGTGAGTTCTTCCCAGCCAAGTGGCCCCCACGGGCTGCGTTGCGGCTTAGGATTGCCTTTGTAGCTGATTTGTAGCGCGCTTAATCGATCGGGCTGCAGCGAGGTTGCAGAAACGATACTCAGCTTGCCTGATTTCAAGTCGAATTTCTTCGCCGGTGCTCCGTCGATGAGAACCTTCGTCACTGTGAGACCGGTGAGGTCGAGGAGCACCCGACGTAGCGGCTCGTCGGGGCGAATCTCGATAGTCGCGGTGCCAGCTAACCGATTTGAGGAGACCCGATATGTCAGGTCAAGGAAATAACTCTCGACCTGATATCCGCGATTGCCGTGCTCAGGGGTGTACGGATCGAGTGCAGGTACGTTGCTCATTGGGTCCAGGGTCCGATTGGGTTGCCTTGCCACATCGAGCCAGCGGGCACTGATTCGCCGCGCATCACCAGTGACGACGGGCCAACGGTGGCGTCGTTTCCGATCGTTGCCGCAGGCAGGATCACGCTTTGTGGTCCGAGTGTTGCCCCTCGACCGAGCCGGACGGTATCGAGGCTCATGACGCGGTCATGGAAGAGATG
>JBDTCL010000112.1:0-4379 GCA_039923595.1 Antricoccus sp.
TCTTCCTCTACGCTTTGCAATGCATGTCAACTATAGGAATAATGCGGCGCGAGTCAGGCACCTGGCGCTGGCCCGCGATTGCCTTTGGTTATATGTTCGTGCTGGCCTGGGTGATGGCATTTCTCGCGCGACTAGTTGTCGGGGCGCTGGTCTGAGATGCGACTGGACAACGAACACACTTCAGCAGTGCGCGGCTCGTCGGTCGGGTCACTGGTACCAGTGCATCCGGAGTCGGTGATCGAGGACCCGCAGACGCTTCGCTGGATCTTCCCCGCTGGGACCCTTCAGTTAGTTGGTGTTCCAGCGGTGCTGCCGATCAACCTGCAGGGTCTGATCGATGACGGCACGGTGAGGTCGCTGTCAGTCGAGCCAGCAGCGGTACGGATCCAGATAGCTGCCGAGAAATCGTGGCGTAACGAAGGTGCCCGGGTTCGTACGGCCCTGCAAAAAGCGCTAAGCGAGCCCGATCGGTGGCAAGCGCCTCCGGATGCAGTGGGGGACGAGGGCCTACAGATGGCCGTCCGCCAAGTGATCGACGGCGAAGTCGGAGACTACATCCGGTCGCATGGTGGCCACGTCGAAATGGTCCGCGCGCAAAATGACGAAGTCGAAGTTCGCCTCGGTGGAGCCTGCAGCCATTGCCCGGCATCGGATATCACGTTGACCGACCGGCTCGAGGGCGGCATCCGAGCGCTGTATCCAGCGCTGCGTGGGCTTACCGCTCAAAACGAGGCCGGGCCCGCTGCCGGCCGGCGTCTGCTGCGAATGCTGCCAACCCGCGGTCGCTGATGCCGCCGATTGCCTCTCGTTATTCGGTGAGGCATCAAGCAATGCGATCGTCGCTGCCACGACGTTGGCCGACGCGATCTCTTGCCATCCGGGCGACCATCGACCGTATTCGCTGCGTACGAGAACGCGCATCGTCCGCGACTGCAGTCATCCTTTGGCGGAGCGAGTTTCGGATCGTGACTGCTCATCCCGTCGACATGGGCTGGCATCATGATGCGAAATAGCGCGATCCGCCCGGTGTCGGCATTCGGCCGGGGCGGGCCGAAGCCGATCTCGTGAAGCAGTGGATTGATTATTGCCGTTGCTGGATGTGGCCGGATGTGCGAAATTGGCACGATGGCTGATTACCGAATTCAACGGCTGACGCGCAAAGATCTTGAGGTCGCCCGCAAGGTGTTTGCCATGATGGCCGACGTCTTTGGCGAGGACGACGAGGGGCCAGTCACCGAACCGCTCACTGATCAATATCTCGATCGGATTCTCGACCGAGATTCATTTTGGGCGCTCGCAGCCTTCGACGACGGCGATGTTGTCGGAGGTCTCACCGCCCACACGCTCCCGATGACGCGGTCTACAGAATCAGAGCTGTTTATCTACGACCTTGCCGTACGTCAAGATCAGCAGCGACGCGGCGTGGGAAGCGAGCTCATCCGCGCGGCGCGTTCGCGTGCTGCAGCCGAAGGTATTGATGTGGTGTTCGTTCCTGCCGACGATGACGACACCCATGCGCTGGAGTTCTATCGGGCACAGGGCGGCGCAGAATCGGCGGTCACCCACTTCACCTTTGAAACGATTTGAGAGCGGGTCGGACTGAGTTCCGATCGAGCGTCGAACTCTGCGGTCAACTCCGCCATCAGCGGGTGGCACCCGCGGTGAAATGGCGAATATAACGGCGTTGCCAGGGGGTCTCGATGGCTCGCGGATCATAATGCTGCCTGGTCCACCGAACCGCCTCTCGTGCCGAGACCCCAGCGAACTGAGCAATGCAGGCAATCGCGGTACCGGTCCGGCCAAGGCCGCCCGCGCAGGCAACCTCCACCAGTTCCCCAGCCAGAGCCCGGCGGTGGGCTTCGGCAAAGGCAGCTCGGGCAGCGGCACGGTCGCTAGGCACCGAAAAGTCTTGCCAGCGTAGCCACCAATGCGGCCAATCGACATCGTCTGGACGGGTGCCGAGTAGCAGCAGACTCCAGTCCGGCAGCGGTGCGCCAACTGGGCGCACTCGAACACCGCGGCCACGCAAGACGGCTCCGTCGGGCAGTCGTACGACACCTTCAGCCTGCTCCCACGCCATGGCCTAACTATATTTCCGGACAGAAACATCCGACGTGTTCGGATGGACCAGCAAAAGGACCGTTGCGGGGCAGGTCATTTGCTACGGTCACGACGGTGCCGGAACCAGACATCGATCACTTACTCACAGCAGTCGACTCCATTCAGCCAGGCCTTCGATGCCGATAACCGCCCGAGAGCACTCACAGATTGGAACAATACGACAAACCAAGCGCTCAGTCGAACGGAGTTCGCGGATCCATACTCGGATAGGTATTACGTCTGTGTACTCGGGGATTCGGTACGGCGCGCTGATTGGCGCAGGGGCTACGTACTTCGCGGCCTGGTACGTGGCCGAATGGTTGACCGACGGACGTGCGCCGCACCGGGCCTTGTCGCTGATGATCACGCTAGCGCTGCTCTTGGTCGCAGCGAGTTGGGAATCGCGATCCCGTACCCGATTCACCCCATGGCTGACGGTGGGATTCGCGATAGCCTGTTGTCTGGTTCCGTGATCGTCCAACGCGCCGGGCGGATGGGTCTTGGTTGGCGGGTGCCGCTGCTGACTGTCAACGCGGTCGCTCGCACTACACCGCTGCCGGAGCATTCCCGTCCGAGCAGGCAGAACGGAGCTTTACGCCCGCGGTCGTGTTCTAGCCGAACGAGCGGCCACTAAGGTCGGAGGTCGCTACCGTCATCGTCGTCGAACGCGAGTGCGAGCAATCTGTGTCGAACGCAGGTTCGTCACTGAGTCGGCAACGACCTTGCCGGACCGAGTCACCAGCGTTTGCGCTGTTGGACCTAGGACGGGCACACTGAGGCGCGTCAGATCCGAGTTACGTTGCGGTGCTACCGCCGAGGGAGGCTTTTCATGCCGATCCGGTTCGAGATCAGCGACAAATGGGTTCGAGCGTTCGTGGGTGACACGGTCCTCGTCGACAGCCGCAGGCCGGTGCTGTTCTGGCCCGAGAAATTTCCTATTCCCGGGTATGCGTTCGAGCCGGCCGACGTCCGGATGGATCTGCTGCATCCCAGCGCAGCTGTGCCACCTCGAGACCCGTTTTTCTTCCTCCCCAAAGGAACCGTTGCGCAGTGGTACGACCTGCGGGTCGGTAATCGCGAACTCCGGCACGCTGCCTGGACGCTCGCGGATGAGGAGCTCCGCGGAAAAGTCGTGCTGACCTGGCAACCGGGTGTGCTGGACCGGTGGCAGGAGGAGGACGAGAAGGTCTTCGCCCACCCCCGCGACCCGTACAAACGGGTGGAAGCGATTAGCAGCACGCGCCACGTCACCGTCGCCCTCGACGGGGTCGAGCTGGCCGACAGCACGCGGCCGGTGCTGCTATTCGAAACCGGGCTACCTACGCGCTACTACCTGCCGATTACGGACGTCGCGATGGCGGCGATGCAAGAGGTTGAACATCAGAGTCACTGCCCGTACAAGGGAACGGCCGACCGGTACTGGAGTCTGCCGACAACCCCGGGGCGGCCTTCCGCGGAGCACGTGGCCTGGTCCTACACCTCACCAGAGCCTGCCGTCGGGAAGGTCGCCGGGCTGATGGCGTTCTACAACGAGCTAGTCGACATCGCGGTGGACGGCGTGCAAATACACCGCCCGGTGTCGGTCTTCTCCGAAGTGGGCAACCGGCCCTAACGTCCTCGACTATGGTCGGCCGGTGGTAGTCGTCGGCTGTGCTGGTGACTTTCTCGATGCGGGGGCGACTTGTGGCCAGTACGCGCGCGACGCTCGAGCCACAGGCGAGGCTCCTGCCGGGGCACTATCCGGACTCTTGACAGCTTCTCGCCGCGATGACTGGAACCTTAGTCAGTTGACCTTTGCGCGGATTAGGTTGACGATTCGTCACACGTAGAGTTTCGCGACGGTGATGAGGCGGTTGACCATGAGCAGCGAGCACGTTGTCGAGCCGTGGCGGCCAGCCAGCTACATGGACCCGGACACGACATTCCGGCATCGACGACCGGTGCATGAACTAGTCACGACGATCACGCCCACTGCCGATCACTTCGTTCTGTCGCATTTCGGCAACGCTCGCATCGATCTGAGCAGCTGGCGACTTGCGATCGACGGTCTGGTCGGGAGGCAGAGCGCGCTGAGCATTGACGATGTGCATGCCTTTCCCAAGCACAAGGTTCAGTCGGTGCTGCAGTGCGGCGGGTTCCCGGACAATCCGCGAATCAATACCCACAACGCCTCGAACGCGGTATGGGCCGGCGCGGACCTGGCCGAAGTGCTTGACAGCATTGGCGTAGATGAGCAGACGTCGCATATCTGGTCCTTCGCGCCCGATCATGGCAGCTAC
>JBDTCL010000113.1:0-6830 GCA_039923595.1 Antricoccus sp.
GGATATTAGTTTGCCGCTGCTTGCCAGATCCACCGTCACCCTGGTACCTGCCGTCTGATCCGCCAGATTAACCGTGACCTTTAGATTCGTGTCCACAATTGTCGGCGAGACCGGTAGTGGAGGCGTCTCCGACGTGCTCGTACTGGGATCTGTCGGACCTGTGCTCGGAGTCGTGCTGGGGCCTGTCGTGCCACCGCCTGGATTCGTTGGGTCAGTACCAGGGTTGCCGCCACCGCCCGGGTTGGTGCCACCGGGGTTGGTACCGCCGGGGTTGGTACCGCCGGGGTTGGTACCGCCACCTGGGTTGGTGTTGCCGCCACCGGAGTTAGACCCGACACCGAGTCCTGCGCCTGCGGGAATGAGATTCGGAATATCAAGCGCCGTAGCGCCAGCGCCGCCAGCGACATTTGGTGGCGCGATTGTGGGACCTGCACCGGTCCCTCCGTTAGCGCCGTTCGCACCAGCACCAGCAGCGCCGTTCACGCCGCCAGCACCAGCACCAGCACCAGCAGCACCAGCACCAGCACCACCATCCTGCGCGGCATCGATTTGGGCGACACTCTTACCGGGGTTCGTACTGGAACCGGTTGCGGCATTCACTGCGACAACACCCACTGCGACCGCTGCTGCTGTCGCCACGACCGCCGCTACGAACCCAGGCACGCTGTTTACCGGATTAATTATCGACAGAAAGCCCGACGCGCCACCGCTGGAACCACTCGCAGCTCCGGACGCCGCTCCAGCACCGACGAGCGCGGCAGCCTTTCCGGCACCGGCTGCTCCGCCAAGAAGCGCGCTCACGTGGGCGTAACCAGTCAGCGTCCCAGTCGCTCCACTGGCCCAACTAATTGCAGCGAGTTTGGCTGCGGTTCCACCGGTGAGATAAGCGGTGGTTGCCGCCGCACTGCCAATTGCGACGACGGCAACTACCCCGCGTAATCCGCTGTTGAGGTCGGTAAGTTCGGCAGCGACAGCAGCGCATCGATCGCACTCAGCGAGATGAGACTCCACTTGGCCGAGTTCGCGTTTGGATAGTCCATTGCGGGTCCATGCACCAAGTCGGCTAGTGGTCAGGGCGCACGCCGCATCAGCGTTGTCGGCGACATGCTCTTGCAGATATGTCTGGCGTAGACCCTCTCGGGCGCGATAAGCCAGGGCAGCGACCGCGTTGGGGGTCATCCCCATCAGTACCGCGACCTCGGCCGGTGACTCACCCTCAATCTCGGTATGCCACAGCACGCTTTGCCAACGCTCAGGCAGCTTGGCGAAGGCGCGGGCGGCAAGCGCGGTGTCTAAATTCGCAATCGCCGGATCGATGAATGGAACGCCGGGATCGTGCACTTCCATATCGTCGGTGAAATCGACGCGCTTATCCTTGCGCACCAGATCATAGAAACAGTTGCGGATACTCGTCAGTAGGTATGCCCGAAATGCGGAGTCTGGGCCACGTCCGTCAGTAAGTGCGTTGAAAACTTTGGCAAAACCTTCTGAGACGATGTCGTCAGCTTCAGTTGGTGTCCGCACATATTGATGCGCTAGATGATAGGCAGAGGCACGGTGGCGCTGATAAAGCACAGCAAATGCCTGCCGGTCACCGCTGCGGACGGCAGCGATGAGTTCGGTATCGGCCGCCCCATCGTTGGCCGAGCGGGTTTGCAAAGTCACAATCAGTCACAATACGGTGATGTGCGCACATGGGGAAGCGGAATGATAGCGACGCGGTAAAGGCCACACTTGCGCTAGGGAGACATAAGTCATGTCACGATCTAGCTGCAGTTCCGTCATAGTGCATCCGGATGAGCGTCTTTACTCGTAAAGATTCTAGATAGCGTTCATCGGACCGACCAACATAAGCATTTTATGGGGGGTGGAATTATTGACTGAAGCAGTTGCGAACCTCGTTGCCTATCGCGAACACGGCGGCATCGAGATCACCCCGCTTGAGTTCCGGGCGCGGTGGCGCCGAGCAAGCACAGCGCTCGGTTGGAATTTCCCCAGTGATTGGTGGGTTCCGGCAATCGACGCGATCACCGAAGCGGGTGCTCGCGGTGATGACGTGGCCCCAGGTTTCACCCGGCTCGGCCGAGCGCGAGCAGCGGCGGGCGTACCGATGGTTGAAACGCTCGCTGATGTGGATGCCTTTTGTTCGGTCATCGACGACTTGCTGGTGGCAAGTAGCATTGCCCTCCGTCGGTGCACGCTCGATCGTGCCAGCGCCATGCAGGCCAGCGCCGTCGGCTGGGCCGAAGGCGTCGGCTTACAAGAATTTTTGATGGGCGAGGATCCGTTAACCCGGCTGGTCCGTCCGGCATATCTGACTATCCGTCTTGGCGAGGTGTATCGCGCGGCGAACGCCCGCGGTGAGCAAGCTGGTCGGACGCACGCGCTAGTCGTGGTCTCGCTGCTTAACGGTGCTCACGAGGAACCCGATGATCGTGTCGCGTCGGCTCAGTCTCTCACCGAAACCATGGCACGTCCGCGTCAGATGACATTCATCGCGCAAACGCTATATAGCGTGTTTTCTGCAGGGCAGACGTTGGCAGCACTCAGCCCGACAACCGCAGTGGCGTTAGTCGAACGGGACGGTCAATTAGCGGTTCGCATCAATCTGTTGCGCGACATGATTGAACAATACCGAATCCATCATGTCGCGCAGCCAGAATTCACGGCGGGCGTCTGGCTTGAGGGACTGCCTACGTCGCTGCACAACGCAGTGAGTTTGCTCGCCGAGCTTCGGCGGTGAGCTGAGCACGACCAGTGACGGGTAATCTGGCGACGTGGACCACAGGAGCGGACTTCCCATTGTCGGCATGGTTGGCGGCGGCCAACTAGCCCGTATGACACATCAGGCGGCTATTGCGCTCGGGCAGACATTGAGCGTGCTCAGTGTCGGACCGGACGAATCCGCCGCGCGCGTTACCCCGGATGTGACACTAGGCAGTCATCTGGACTTCGAGGCACTTGAGGCATTTGCATCGTCCTGCGATGTGGTGACCTTTGATCATGAACACGTGCCAGGGGAGTTCATCGATCGTCTCGTGCAGGCTGGTCATGAGGTGCATCCGGGAGCCGAAGCTCTCATTTTTGCCCAAGACAAGCTGCAGATGCGCCAACGCCTAGCGCAGCTAGGCTTTCCGATTCCACGATGGTCAAAGATTGCCTCCGTTGCGCAATTGGAGCAGTTTGCCGGTGATCGCTGGCCGGTCGTGCTCAAGGCGGCCCGCGGCGGCTACGACGGCAAAGGCGTCTGGATGATTGAGGACCCGGCGGCCGCGGTGGAGGTGGTTGATCAGTGCGTCAAAGACGGCATCGAATTGCTTGTCGAGGAGCGGGTTGTTCTGCGCCGCGAACTTGCCGCAGTGGTGGCTCGCTCGAAATTTGGTCAGGTCGCCGCGTGGCCCGTCGTTGAGACGCTCCAGCAGGACGGTATTTGCGTCGAAGTCATCGCTCCAGCACCGCAACTGCCGCCAGCGCTGGCCGTTCAGGCTACTGAGTTGGCGATATCGTTGGCGGATCATTTGGGAGTGACCGGGATACTGGCGGTCGAGCTATTTGAAGTCGATGGACCGGACGGTGTATCGATTCTCGTCAACGAACTCGCGATGCGTCCGCACAATTCTGCGCACTGGACTATCGATGGCTCGGTGACCAGTCAATTCGAGCAACACCTGCGCGCAGTTTTGGACTATCCGCTCGGTGCGACGACAGCGCGGGCCCGTTGGACCGTCATGGCGAACGTACTCGGCGGCGAGCCCGGCGGGACGCCGCTGGATGAACGAGTCCATCACTTAATGGCACGTTGGCCGCAGATCAAGATCCATCTGTACGGCAAACAAGTGCGACCAGGACGCAAGATCGGTCACGTCACCATCACCGGCGCGGACCTCTCGTCGTTACGGACGAGTGCTCGTGCAGCGGCACAATATTTGTCGGACGGAAAGCTGCCTGAATCCTCCGGCGCTGCTGATCGATCAAGAAACGAAGTGGAGCGTAGCCGTGGATGAACACCGTGGTCCAGACGTCGGGATCGTTATGGGCAGTGACTCTGACTGGCCGGTGATGCAACTGGCCGCGCAGGCACTGGAAGAGTTCGAGATTTCGTATGAGGCGCAGGTGCTCTCAGCGCATCGGATGCCCACCGAGATGATCGAGTACGGCAAGAGCGCCGCAGCCCGAGGGCTATCGGTCATTATCGCTGGGGCAGGGGGAGCCGCGCATCTGCCAGGAATGATCGCCGCCGTGAGCGCCTTGCCAGTAATCGGCGTGCCGGTGCCACTGAAGTATCTCGATGGAATGGATTCGTTATTGTCGATCGTGCAGATGCCAGCTGGGGTACCGGTCGCGACCGTTTCGATTGGTGGCGCTCGCAACGCGGGCTTGCTCGCCGCACGCATCATCGGCATTGCCCGGGCGCACGTGCAGGGGCAGATGGTTGCGTTTCAACAAAACCTGAGCGACTCCGCGCATCGCAAAAATGAGCTATTGCAGGCTGACTTGCGCCGGTCAGCGGCAGCTAGTCTGATAGGGCAAGCAAACCCTTAATTATTCACCCACCGCACCACCGATCGATCCTCCGCTCAATTGATGAACCGTTAACAAGGAGCCTGAGATGACTGATCTCTTTGCCCTCACCGACGAGCATGAAGCACTGCGCGACTCTGTGCATCGCCTCTGCCTCAAGGAAGTTGCGCCTTACGCTGCCGATGTCGACGAGAACGAGCGCTATCCCCAAGAAGCGCACGATGCGTTGACTAAGGCCGGGTTCAACGCGGTCCATATCGAGGAAAAGTATGACGGCGCCGGTGGCGACGCGATCGCAGCTTGCATTGTGATTGAGGAAGTCGCTCGCGCGTGCGCTTCGGCGTCGT
The DNA here is from genome assembly GCA_039923595.1 of Antricoccus sp. GTDB lineage: Bacteria > Actinomycetota > Actinomycetes > Mycobacteriales > Antricoccaceae > Antricoccus. Next base: position 4,869 of record JBDTCL010000113.1, read on the forward strand.
TGTTGCCAGCGGTCAACAAGCTCGGTTCAATGCCGATAATTCTGGCAGCATCCGAAGATCTGAAGCATCAAGTGCTGCCGTCGATCGCTTCGGGCAAATCCTGCATTAGTTATGGGCTCTCAGAGCGCGAAGCCGGCTCTGATGCCGCTGGAATGCGGACGAAGGCCAAAAAGTCCGGTGACACCTGGGTGCTCAACGGCACCAAAGCTTGGATTACTCAGGCCGGCAAATCTGACTGGTACACGGTGATGGCGGTGACCGATCCCGATAAGCACTCGCACGGTATTTCTGCTTTTGTAGTTCACATCGACGATGACGGCTTCGAGGTGGGAGCGAAAGAACGCAAGATGGGAATCAAGGGTTCGCCGACCTGCGAACTGCATTTTGCTAACTGCGCCATTCCAGAAGATCGAATCATCGGTGAGCCCGGAACCGGATTCAAAACTGCTCTCAGGACTCTCGACCACACCCGCCCGACCATCGGCGCGCAAGCTGTGGGCATCGCACAGGGCGCTCTGGACGCCTCGATCACCTATGTCAAGGATCGCAAACAATTCGGTCGCGCGATCTCCGAGTTCCAAGGATTGCAGTTCATGCTGGCTGATATGGGCATGAAGATCGAGGTGGCTCGGCAGATGTGTTATGTGTCAGCAGCGGCCTCAGAGCGCGGCGACGCGCGAGCGGCATTCCTTGCCTCGGCAGCGAAGTGTTTCGCATCGGACACCGCGATGGAAGTGACTACCAATGCCGTTCAACTTTTCGGCGGTGCTGGTTATACCCGTGATTTTCCCGTTGAGCGGATGATGCGCGATGCCAAGATTACCCAAATATATGAGGGGACGAACCAGATTCAGCGCGTAGTAATGGCTCGCTCGCTGCTGCGTTAGGTGAGGATGATCGGCTCAGATTTCTCTTGAACTTCCTCGACGGTCACATCGGGGGCAAGCTCAACGAGTTTGAGGCCATCGCTCGTGATATCAAGCACACAAAGGTCGGTAATGATCCGTTGAACGACACCCTTGCCGGTGAGCGGCAGATCGCAATCATTGACGATTTTGTATGAACCGTCCTTAGCCACATGCTCCATCAGGACGATGACCTTCTTGGCGCCGTGCACCAAATCCATCGCTCCGCCCATACCTTTGACCATTTTGCCGGGGATCATCCAGTTGGCGAGGTCACCGTTGGCCGCGACCTGCATCGCGCCGAGGATCGCGGCATCGATCTTGCCGCCCCGGATCATGCCGAATGAGGTCGCTGAGTCGAAGTAGGACGCGCCAGGCAGTACCGTCACCGTTTCCTTGCCAGCATTGGTCAAATCGGGATCTTCGTCGCCCTCAAACGGATACGGACCCAGGCCGAGGATGCCGTTCTCGCTCTGCAGGGTGACCGTGCGACCTTCAGGCAGGAAGTTCGGAACGAGTGTCGGTAGCCCGATACCAAGATTGACGTAAGCGCCATCTTGCAACTCGCTCGCTGCGCGCGCGGCCATTTGATCGCGTGTCCATGCCATATCTAGTTTTCCGTTCCGGCTGCTGCGCCATCTGCGCGGGGGCGAGTGGTGACTTTTTCTATTGGTTTGTCTGCATGCGAGGCGATGACCCGGTGCACGAAGATCCCAGGTAATTGCACCTCGTCGGGGTCAATGCCACCAGCCTCGACGATTTCATCGGCCTCGACGATGGTGATCTTGCCCGACATCGCGACTGGCAAATTGAAATTGCGAGCGGCCTTGTTGAAAATGAGGTTGCCGTGGCGATCAGCTTTGATCGCTCTGACAAAGGCGTAATCAGGAACGATGGCACGTTCTAAAACGTATTCGGTGCCGTCGAATTCGGCTGTTTGTTTCGGCTCCGAGGTCTTGATGACGTTTCCCTGGTTGTCGTACTTGGTGGGAATACCGCCGTCAGCAACCCAGGTGCCAGATCCGGTAACGGTATAGAACGCCGGGATGCCAACGCC